>DCVC01000059.1:0-2318 GCA_002328625.1 Bacteroidales bacterium UBA2198 | reverse complement strand
TTTGAATTCAATCAGGTAATAGAAACCTGTGGACTTCTTCTGAATAGGATAGGCCAGTTTCTTTAGGCCCCAGTTCTCTTCGTGAATGATATCCCCGCTGTTGTCGGTGATGATCTTCTTGAATTTTTGTACCGCTTCCTTCATCTGGTTCTCAGACAAAACGGGAGTTGCAATGAAAACGGTCTCGTACTGATTCAACATTGTAAATAATTATTAATTAGTTTGATTATTTTGGCTCGCAAAGGTACTGTTTTTTTATTTTTCGCAAAATTAATTATCAAAAAATATCATAAGTTTCTGCTATTATGGGTGATCCATGCAACTTGTAACTAACTTCAGGCGGATAAACGGTGATTCTCTTTATCAATTCCCGGATTGTCACCCGGTTTAATTATTAACCGGATTTTAAACCAGGTTTACTTCAGCCAAGCTTTTTATTTATATTTGTATTTCAAGATTACCAGAAACAAGAAAGTCAGATTCCGATGGAAAACTTCATCGTTTCAGCCAGAAAATACCGGCCTGCAACATTCGATATGGTTGTGGGACAGGATTCTATTACAAATACGCTGAAAAGTGCGATTAAAAACAAATACCTTACTCAGGCCTATCTTTTTTGCGGACCCAGAGGAGTTGGAAAAACTACCTGTGCAAGAATATTTGCCAAGACAATTAATTGCAGCAATTTGAATGAAAATGCTGAAGCCTGCGATAAGTGCGAATCATGTCTTTCTTTTAATTCAATGAGGTCCTTTAACATACATGAACTGGATGCTGCTTCAAACAACAAGGTCGATGACATACGCAGCCTTACAGATCAGGTGAGGGTTCCTCCGCAGATAGGAAAATACAGCATCTATATCATTGATGAGGTACATATGCTTTCCCCTTCAGCCTTCAATGCATTTCTTAAAACGCTTGAAGAACCTCCGTCCCATGCAATTTTTATTCTCGCCACCACCGAAAAACACAAGATCATTCCTACTATCCTTTCACGCTGCCAGATATTCGATTTCAATAGGATACGGATAGAAGATATTATTGGCAGATTGAAGTATGTGGCAAATAATGAGAAGATTACCGCGGAGGAAGAGGCTCTTTATATTATTGCCCAAAAAGCTGACGGGGCTCTCAGAGATGCCCTCTCCATTTTTGACCAGATTGCCAGTCTTTGCGGTGAGGAAATTATCTATAAGGATGTTATTCAGAACCTGAATGTGCTTGATTATGAATACTATTTCAAAACCGTGGAAAGCGCTCTGAAAGGTGATGTGTCATCTGTATTGCTCACTTTTAACGAAATTCTTGAAAAAGGATTTGACGGACATAATTTCATTTCCGGCCTCAACAGTCACCTCCGCGATTTACTTGTCAGCAAAGATGAAGTTACTTTAAGACTTCTCGAGACAACACCTGCGGTTAAACAAAGATATCTTGAACAGACAGCTTTGAGTCCTGTGGATTTTTTATTTAAAGCACTTGAAATTGGAAGTAATTGCGATCTTACATACAAGACCAGCAAGAATCAAAGATTGCACATTGAACTCTCACTTATCAGGTTATGCCGGCTTTCTGATCATCAGGCAGCGGATTCTGAAAAAAAAAAGAGTGAAATAAATAAAACTGATATCCCTGATGAGGAGCTCCCTGTCCCTTCAAAATCTGAAATAATCAGGCAATCCGAAAAGTTATCTGAAACACCCGGTTTGCCTGATAAACAATCACCCCGCAGACATGAACCTCGAGTGGAAAAGCAGATAGAATCATTTTCGATAAAAAGCATTATTTCAGAAAATACAAATGTACCAGAAACCCCAGTTTATCCAGTAATTGAGAATCCGTTGAATACACCTCCTGATTCAAAGGAAGAATTCAATGCCACCTCTTTTGAAATAGCATGGAAAGAGTTTACTGAAAAGCTTAAAGGTGAAGGAACAAGAATTGTCAGCATGTTTAAAACTCTAAAGCCGGAAGTGGAGAATGATCAGTTAATTAAAATTCATCTTAGTAATGCCGCTCAGAAGGACTTATTTGTTATGAATTACAAGCAAAGACTTATCAATTTTCTTGGAAATAAATTCATTTTAAACAATTTGGACGTTGAAACAATAGTTGATCTTTCAGAAAGCAATGAAATTCTCTACTCAGATGAGCAAAAATACAATTACCTCATCTCTAAGTATCCTGCAATGAAGGATATAAAAAAAGCATTTAACCTGGATATTACCTGAACGGCATCAGCATCTTTTAAACTTTCTAATGCAAAGTGGTGAAAAAAAATCCGAATTTGTTAATGTTGACCTGAAAAAACAAAATCA
>DCVC01000058.1 GCA_002328625.1 Bacteroidales bacterium UBA2198 | reverse complement strand
ATCTTAAGTTTACGGCAATGGGGTATGGGGTATGGGGTATATAGTCACCTGAACCCTGGCCTTTAAGATAATCCAGCTACTTTTTTACCTCATTTACATTAGTCATGTCCATAATAAGCGGGAATGTCATATTTTCCGGTCCGCTGATATCTATATTTCCTGTCATTTTTGTTATGACGGTATGTTTTAGGAAATATCCTTCCCTGAGTCCAAACAGCAGAGTACTTGTTCCCGTAAATGGTCCTGAGGTAAAGATATCCATGCCCTGGCTCTGAGTGGCCATGCTTCTTTTACCTGAAAGAGTGGATGAGATCAATGCACATTCCACGCCATTAAAGACCTCAATCCCTTCGAACTTATTTTCATAGCTGACAACCATTTTAGTTGACATGGCTGGTGTTGCAACCGAAACTGAATCGGTGGAATTCCATGTGTCACCGGGTTTAATCTCGTTAACCGGAAGGTCAGGGAAGAAATCAATAAATGATTGATAAGCATTGGTTTCACCGCTTCCTTCTATATAATAGACTATTTTTTCGGCTTCTGAGGCGTCAATTTCTTTTCCCTGCGGGGTTATAATCATATTGAATGTTTTCCCTTTGACATCTTTTACTGCGCCTCCTGCACCACCCTGGGGTGAATCGACATACTGTCCAATTGTATCTATCCTGACCTCCAGCTTCAGGTTTCCGTCCACCTTACCGGCTGACCTTATTGTACTTCCAAGGGCGGAATTAACATAAACCTCCATGGATTGTCCCATAATATCCATTGTTTGCTTAACTTTTGTGTTATTTATTAAAATCACCTCCTTATCAGCAGGGTAGTTGTATTCCAGCTTGATTGCTCCTCCTGTATTTTGTGAGAATAGAATAGAATTCAGAACAGAAAACAAAGAGAAAACACTGATCACAAGTAATTTTTTTACAATACTTTTCATTGATTTTTGATTTTTGATTATTTAAAAATTTAATAACTGACTATTAAACAAATATCGCATTTTAAGTGATTACTTCCAAACCAAACATTATTTTTAGAAAATGAAAAAGAAGATAATATATACATGTTACCTGGCGTTGTTCACCAGCTGTCTTTACGCAGCTATCAAACCTGAAAGACTCACCTGTGAATACCTTCATGACCCCATGGCGGTTGATGTTCCGCATCCAAGATTATCATGGGTAAACCTCGCAGAAAATGATGAACGGGGGCAATTCCAAAGAGCCTGGGAGATAAGAGTTGCAAGCACCACTGAAAAACTGATTTCCGGTTTGGCTGATTTATGGGGGAGCGGTAAGGTTATTTCATCTGAATCAGTTAATATTCCTTATTCTGGTAAACCTTTGCGATCGCGTCAGGATTGCTGGTGGCAGGTCAGGGTGTGGGACCGCAAAGGGAAAATTTCGGAGTGGAGTGAACCAGCTTTCTGGAGCATGGGGTTTCTCAACCCTGAGAACTGGAAAGCTCAATGGATAGGTGCTCCCTGGCAGGGTGAAGAGGCTCTTAAAAGACCTTCATCTCCTAAAAGACCCGGACAATCAGTTTCGCCATATCATTCGCCGGAAGATAAAATTCCTCCACCTGCTCCCATGATGAGAAAGGGTTTCTTCATAAATAAGGAAATAACTTCTGCACGTGCTTATGTGGCGGGAATTGGTTTTTTTGAGCTTTATATTAATGGCATGAAGGCCGGTGACGATGTACTTGTTCCCAATGTAACATTATATGGGAAACGTGATGATATGGGTCCCATAGGCGCAATGATCATGAATAACTTCAGGGAATACCGTGTGATGTATCTGTGTTATGATGTCAAGGACCTGTTAAAGAATGGAGAAAATGCACTGGGAGTTATTATTGGCAATGGTTTTTATAATCCCGCAAGTTATTGGTGTGAGGGGTATGGCACTCCAAGGTTTCTTGGGCAGCTACACATAACATATACTGATGGTACAGAAGAGGTTATCATCAGCGATCAGTCATGGAAAGCATTTAAAAGTCCGATAGTGATGGATCTGGTTTACGATGGAGAACATTACGATGCCCGTCTTGAACAACCGGGATGGTGCTCGCCTGCATTTGATGACACAAATTGGGAACATGTTGCATTAAGAAAAGCTCCCGAAGGCAAAATGAAAGCCCATATGTCGCCCGTTGACAGGATCATGGAAAGCCTGGCGCCACTTAAAATTGAAAAGCTTGCCGAAGGGCATTTCAGGGTAGATTTTGGACAGGAGATATCTGGCTGGCTGCGTCTGTCTGATGTTAGAGGTGATCGTGGTAACAAGATCTGTATAAAATACATATGCGAATCGCATGTTGGAGATAATTCCTATATTATGAAAGGAGGTGACCCTGAGTCATATGCTGCACGTTTTACATGGTTCGTATTCAGGGAGGTTGAAATCACCGGCTGGCCAGGGGAAATGAAGCCCGGACAGTTAAGAGCCGAAGCAGTTTATACAAACATAGAGACGACCGGGGAGTTTGAATGTTCCAATTCTCTGTTCAATGAAATCAA
>DCVC01000239.1 GCA_002328625.1 Bacteroidales bacterium UBA2198 | reverse complement strand
ACCAGGATTGCAAGGCATACGAACATGATAAATTCTCTTTTGACATTCATGATATTTATATTCTTAATTTTCGTGTCTATTTTTCAACCGGCGTTTTAGCATTAGTCTCCTGTAACCAATCCCGGAGCTTAACATCCAATTCTCTGACTTTTATGGTATTTTCTGCTGCAACATTTACCTTCTCCCCCGGATCATTAATTAGATTAAATAGTTCAAACTCATCTCCTTCATATCTCTTAATGAGCTTCCATTCGCCGTCTCTTATTATACTATATGGTACAACATCGCTGCCTCTGTAATGTGGAAAATGCCAATATAACGGTGCCTGAGCAAGTTTTTTACCTTCAAAAATGGGTGTGAGATCGCGGCCGTCGATTATGGTCTTTGGCAGGGGGGATTTAGTTATGGAACAAATTGTTGGCAGGAAATCAATAGTCGAAACCGGCAAATTGCAAACAAACCCCGGACGAATTGTACCATTCCAGTAAACAAACATGGGAATTCTGATGCCGCCTTCATATGGATAACCCTTCCCTGACCGTAACGGGGAATTGTCAGTCGGACCANNTAAGCCCGCCATTATCCGACATGAAAACAATAATGGTCTTTTCGAATAACCTGTTCGCTTTAAGGGTAGCAACCAGATTACCAACTGACTGATCCAGACTCTCAATCATAGCTGCATAAACAGGATTTTTCTGTCCGTTAACCGGATCTTTCTTTTTGTATTTTTCGATTGTCTCTTCTTTCGCCATGATTGGTGTATGAACTGTATAATAGCACATGCTTATAAAGAAGGGATCATTCCGATGCTGCTCAATTACACTAATGAGCTCATCTGTCAGTCGGTCAGTAAGAAATTCTCCCTTCTGCCTTGGTGCCAGATTTGGAAATCCTACCCCCTTTTCATTTTTGTACGGATCAAAATAGTTAACCGGCTGCCCCATATCCGATCCCGCAATATTAAGATCATATCCTTGTTTTTCAGGATAATAGTCATCTGTTCCAAGGTGCCATTTCCCGATATGGCACGTGAAATACCCTGACTGCTTCAGAATCTCTGCAATTGTTACCTCCTCAGGTTCCATCCAGTATGGATTGGAGGGTGTTCTCAGCTTTCTTCCTTCATTCTCCTCATACGGTTCCGGAGCTGTCAGTTCACCTGCAGATAATTGAAAACGGGCACGAATCCAGTCAGTTACACCTATCCTTGCAGGGTAGCGGCCGGTCATAACAGATGCCCGGGTTGGTGAAGAAACCGCACAGGCAGCATAGGCATTTGAGAAAACCATCGATTGGGCTGCAAGTTTATCGATGTTGGGGGTTTCAAAATATTTACTCCCCATAAAACCGACATCCCTCCAACCCAAATCGTCGACCAGCAGTAAAACAATATTGGATTTCCCGGACTCTTTCTGATTTGCAGGAGAGGAGCAACTTAATACAGGTATGAATCCTGCTGCCGCAATTACAAAATTCTTTACCATAGCTTTGTATTAATCATTTCTTAAATAAGCTCAGAAGAGATGCAACCTCAATATGACCATTATTCCTGGCAAACGTCAGTGCATCATCCCCATCCACATCCTTCAAACCAGGATCAGCTTTGTATGCCAGTAAAATCTTCACAACATCCAATTGCCCTTCTGCAGCTGCATACATAAGTGCGGTGAAATGTTCCTCTTTATCAATTAAATTAGGATCTGCCTGGTGATCCAGCAGTAATTTCACTGCTGCCGGATAAGGACCTGATGCAGCCATCATTAAGGCGGTGCGTCCGTTACTGTCGCAGGCATTTGTCAATGCTCCTTTATCGATCAGTAATTTCATTATCTCATAATGACCATTGAACGCGGCATACATCAAAGGTGAACGTCCATCCTCATCGATTGTATTTACGTCCAGTCCCTCTGTCAGCAGTTTCTTTACCAGCTCTGTCCGGCCCTCCAGAGCCGCCTGATGGATCGTATTATTCACAGGCGGATTCTCCATACTAACCGCATCCGGCAGTGCCGGCAATGATACCATGCCTTTATCACTCTTAATTTTACAACCCGTCAGTCCATGAAATAGAACAAACAACAATGTCATAGCCAACCATCTGTATTTAACCATTTTATCTAAATAAAATCACTACTCACTACTCACTACTCACTACTCACTACTCACTACTCACTACTCACTACTTGCTGCTCATCCCCGCAATCTTCCCGAACAGGTCTCTGAAAATTGCGTCCCTGTTGACAGAGGTTGCCATACGGATAAAATGCCTTGAATAATCGGTACTGAATGTAACCTGATCTGTCAGTATTGGGCTGTGAACCAGATTTGTCGGCATCCACGAAGGGTTTACAAGCCATGCCACGGCGGTTACATCCCATATTACCTTCGACCAGGTATCGCGCCCGCCACTGTACTCAATTGTCATATTCAGAAGATAATCCGAGAGTTGGCTTTTCCCTTTCAGGTAATACTCCAGCTCGGGAATAGTTGTGTGAAAATGTGACACAACCGGCTGGCATGGCATTATGACCAGAGGCACTCCTGAGTTTAGTACTACCCTGGCTGCCAGCACATCCTGCATCAGGTTGAACTCTTTCTGATGAGGCCAATCCAATCCGTTTCCTCCCAGCCATACAACAACTATTTTCTCAATAATTTTTGGT
>DCVC01000285.1 GCA_002328625.1 Bacteroidales bacterium UBA2198 | reverse complement strand
AAATTGTAACGGAATATACAATTCGTGATCACAGGATAAGATTGCTCAACTCCGAAGGCTTGCCTGACGGGTGGCTGGGGAAGAACTTTGCCTGCCACTCATTGTCAAAACAGGCAAAGGGGGACTTTTTGCTTTTCCTCGATGCCGATGTGCGCATCAGCAATAATCTTATCGGTAATGCTGTTTCATTCTCTGAAAAACACAATACAGATCTGATTTCAATATTTCCAAAACAGATAATAAAGACATTCGGAGAAAGGATAACAGTACCAAACATGAATTACATTCTTGTTTCGCTCCTTCCCCTGATCCTTGTAAGGAGAGTGAGATACCCTTCTCTTGCTGCCGCCAACGGGCAGTTCATGTTCTTCAGGACTGATTTATACAAATCGCAGAAACCTCATTTAATCATGAAAAACAACAAAGTTGAAGACATTGCAATTGCAAGGGCTTATAAAAAAAGAGGGGAAAAAGTCGCGTGCTTTTTAGGGAACGAAACAATAAACTGTAGAATGTACAAAGGATTCCGTGAATCTGTTAATGGATTTTCAAAAAATGTGATCGCGTTTTTCGGTAATTCATTTATCCTGGCTTCACTTTTCTGGCTGATTACATCCTTTGGCTTCCTTATTGTATTGTTTGAATTACCATCGGAATGGTTTTTGCCTTATCTGATTGCCTTCTTGTTAACAAGAATAATCATATCTTCAATCAGCCGTCAAAACATATTAAATAACCTTATTTTCATTATACCTTTGCAGTTTTCAATGGGCCTGTTCATTTACAAGGCATTTATTAACAAATATTTCAGGAAATTTCAATGGAAAGGACGAAGCATAAACTGATTCTCATTTTTCTGTTACTGATTCCAGTACAAACAAAAGCCGGGTATCGTTCGGAGATTTACTCTGCATATATTAATAACAAAATGGATATATGGCGAAATGTAATTGAGCGGATGGATGAAATTCAGGATAAGAGTAATGAGTTCCTGATTGAACTTATAAATTATCAGTACGGTTATATAGGGTATTGTATTGGATTTGACAGGAAGGAAGAGGCGAAAAAATACCTGAGCCAGGCTCAGAAAAATATTGCAATACTTGAAAAACAGAAATACAGTATGGCAGTTGTGAATTCATATAAATCTGCTTTTTATGGATTCAGGATAGGTTTGAATCCTGTAACGGCCCCTGTTAACGGGCTTAGAAGTATTGACTGTGCCAAAACGGCCTTAAAACTGGATCCGGAACATTACCTTGGTCATGTTCAATATGGCAATATACAGTTCTATATGCCATCCGCTTTCGGAGGTTCAAAAAAACAAGCGCTGGAACATTACCTTAAAGCAAAAGAACTCATTGAAAGAAATGCGGGTAGCACTTCAGGGGACTGGAATTATATGAGCCTTCTGATTGTAATAGGACAAACTTATACCTTCCTTAATGATTACCAGGCGGCTAAGAATGTCTATGAGAACATCCTCAGGTTTGAGCCGGGGTTTCTTTATGTAAAAGATGATTTATATCCTAAACTGTTAAAAAAGATGGAGAATTGATATCAATGAACAGGAGTGTTTTAGTATTGGGAGCCGGACTTGGCGGTCTGGCCACAGCTCTCAGGCTTGCGAAAAGGGGATATAAAGTAGAAATAATTGAAAAAAACAGTCAGCCGGGCGGAAGGATTAACCAGATTAAAAAAGATGGTTTCACCTTCGATACAGGTCCGAGCTTTTTCAGTATGTCGTATGAGTTTGCCGAATTTGCCAGGGACTGCAAAATTAACCAGCCATTTGAATATTACGAACTTGATCCCTTATACTCGGTTAACTTCAGGCGAAGTCCCGTAACATATCACCTATACAAAGATATCAGCAGACTGGCAGTACAATTCAGGGATGCAGAGCCCGATTTTGAGAGAAGGATGCAACGATACCTTGAAAAGAGTAAAAACCTCTACCATGATACCAATGTTGTTATAAAAACTAATTATGATTCACTTTTCCGTTATCTTATCACACTTCTGAAAGTAAATCCGGTTCATTTGCCGGTCATTTTCCGTAATTTCTGGCAGCAGGTCGCTCACTATATCAAGTCGGATGATGCCCGTCAGATACTCTCCCTTGTTGCATTTTTCCTTGGTAAAACTCCCTTTGATACTGCAGCTGTATATACCCTGCTCTCCTACACTGAATTTATGCACGATGGTTATTATAATGTCAAAGGAGGAATGTATAAGATTATCGAAGGTGTCGTGGATGAACTGAAAAAGGAGAATGTAACAATAACTTATGATACAGAGATAATTGACTTTGATGCTGAGGGCGGAAAACTCAAATATCTTATCGACAGAAATAACAAAAAATGGAGTGCTGACTTAACAGTTGTGAATGCCGATGCTGCAGTTTTCAGAGGTACTGTTTTTAAAAGGAAAGCGTTTTCAGTTGAGAGGCTCGACAAAATGGACTGGACCATGGGACCCCTCACATTTTATCTTGGTATTAAGTGCAAACTGCCTGATATTCAGCACCATAATTATTACCTGGGAAATAATTTCAGAGAGTATGCCGATAAGGTTTTTAAAAATCCTGAAATACTCGAAAAACCATATTATTACGTTAATGTTTTATCAAGATCAAATCCAGATTGCGCCCCTGAAGGTTCAGAAAGCCTTTTTTTCGTTTGCCCGGTCCCTGATCTCAGGTTCAAAACCAGCTGGGATGATAAGGACGAAATAGTTGACAGCATCATTGATGATTTCTCGCTAAGAATAAAAAAAGATATCCGGCCACAGATTGTGTCAAGAACCGTCTATACCCCTGTTGACTGGCAGGATCAGTTTAATCTGCACAGGGGCAGCGGATTGGGTCTTTCCCATAAAATGCTTCAGATTGGAGGGTTCCGTCCAAAAAATTTTGATGAGGTTTTTAAAAATGTGTTTTATGTCGGGGCTTCAACTA
>DCVC01000330.1 GCA_002328625.1 Bacteroidales bacterium UBA2198 | reverse complement strand
GTAAAGCTTTCCGGAATGAAATAGTTGCTCGGCAGTTCATTTTCAGGATGAGGGAGTTTGAGCAGATGGAAATGCAGTTTTTTGTTCAGCCCGGAACTGAACTTGAATGGTTCGCACACTGGAAGGAAATAAGGATGAAATGGCACAGGACTCTCGGATTTGGTGATGATAATTACCGGTTCCACGATCACACAAAGCTTGCACATTATGCTAATGCAGCTACCGATATTGAGTACAGATTCCCGTTTGGCTTCAAGGAGGTTGAGGGAATCCATTCGAGAACAGATTATGACCTGAGACAGCACCAGGTGTACAGTGGTAAAAAGCTGCAATACTTCGACCCTGAAAAGGGAGAATCGTACATTCCTTATGTAATTGAAACATCAATCGGTGTTGACAGAACATTTCTTCAGGTTATCTCTGCGGCTTACCTTGAGGAAGAACTGAAGAAGGATGACGGGACTTCAGATACCCGTGTGGTATTAAGATTACCTTCCTTCCTGGCACCTGTTAAAATGGCTGTTATGCCTCTTGTTAAAAAAGACGGGTTGCCTCAGATTGCTGAAAAGATCATTCACGGCCTCAAGTTTGATTTCAATTGCCAGTACGATGACAAAGACTCTATTGGAAGGCGGTACAGGAGGCAGGATGCCATAGGGACACCATACTGTATAACTATCGATCATCAGACTATTGAAGACAATACAGTAACAATACGATATCGCGATTCAATGGAACAGGAACGAGTACCTGTCTCCGGATTAAAAGACATTATTTCTGAAAAAGTTAGTATAGGGACACTTCTGAAGATGCTTTGAGATGAATAAGGTTCTTATAATTACTTATTACTGGCCGCCAGGATCAGGTGCCGGAGTGCAGCGATGGCTTAAGTTCTCAAAGTATCTTCCCCAGTATGGATGGGAGCCTCTTATACTGACAGTTGATACGGCTTTTGCCTACTACCCGGCAACAGACATTACCCTTGATAAAGATCTTCCTGAAAGTGTTAAAGTATTTAAAACACCTGCAACAGATTATTTCGGAATATTCTTCAGTGATAAGAAAAGAGTTCCTTCATCTGGCTTCGCAACAGGAAAGGATGACTCATTAAAAGGGAAAATAGCACGATTTATAAGAGGCAATTTTTTTATTCCTGATCCAAGGAGAGGATGGAATAGATTTGCTTTTAGAAAAGCCTGTGAGATCATTGAAAATGAAATGGTATTTAATGTTATTACTACAAGCCCTCCGCATTCAACTCAACTCACCGGATTAAAGCTTAGAAAGAAATATCATCATCTTAAGTGGATAGCTGATCTGCGCGACCCATGGACCGATATCTATTATTATAAACTTTTCTTCCCTACGTTCATTTCAAAGATAATTGACCATGGCTACGAAAAGAGTGTCCTCAAAAAAGCTGATAAGATCATAACTGTCAGCTGTTCGCTTAAAGACCTGCTTTCATCTAAGGCAGAGAGGATAAAGGATAAGACTGAGGTTATCACTAACGGCTTCGACTTTAGTGATTTTGAAGATACCACTGATAAAAAGCCTGGTAAGTTAACAATTACATATGTCGGAACTCTGTCAGAAAAATATCCGGTAGATGGATTAATTCGTGCACTGAAGAAAATTAAACAGGAAGGTATTGATTTTGTAATCCGGTTTACCGGATCAGTCCAGGAAAATGTAATGAATGATATTCTTTCAAATATACCTTCAGCTTCCGTCGAATTCATTAGTTATGTTGTCCATCATGAGGCAATAGATTATATGAAGAACACTTCTCTCCTGCTTCTGATAATTCCTGAGCACAAACATAATAAAGGGATCGTAACCGGAAAGATCTTTGAGTATCTTGCGTCAGGGAATCCGATACTTTGCCTGGGTCCTGTCGATGGAGATGCAGCACAGATAATTAAAAGATGCAAAGCCGGCATGACAATAGATTACCACAATTCAGATGCAATTACTGAGTTCCTTAGGAATATTCCTTTGTATGCATCTTTGATCGATAAGTCAGTCATACAGGAGTTTTCAAGGTCCAATTTGACAGGAAAGCTGGTTTCGGTTTTAAATTCTCGTTCTTAATTTTGTTAATCACCGTAAGGCAAACCGTTTTAATGAGAGTATTAATGGTCCTGGAATCAGAGTTTCCCCCTGACTTAAGAGTCGAGAATGAAATGCTGGCTCTTACCGGCTCAGGGTTTGAAGTGCATCTTGCCTGTTCCGCAAAAAGAAACCAGCCGGAAAAAGAATTGTTCGGGAAAGCTGTGATTCACAGGAAAAAAATGTCCCAATTCATATATAAAAGCAGTGTCGGATGCCTGAGATTCCCATTCTATTTCAATTTCTGGAGGAAGCACATTTTAAACCTGTTAAAAAAGGATAAGTATGATGCAATTCATGTTCATGATCTGCCATTAAGCAAATTAGGAGTTGAGGTAAAGAAGAAGTATAAAATACCATTGGTTATAGACCTGCACGAAAACTGGCCCGGGCTTTTAAAATATGCGCCTCATGCTCAAACAATTATTGGCAGACTTGTTTCTTCCAATGAGCAATGGACACAGTATGAGAAAGATATGCTTCAGAAGGCTGATCTGGTTCTCACAGTTGTGGAGGAGGCGAGAGACAGGATTGCTTCGCTTGGGATAGGGAATGAGAAATTGTGCATAGTTTCAAATACACTCAACACTGATACCATTCAGTCGCATGACAGGAAAAGGGCAGATAATGATTTCGTTTTATTTTATGGAGGGGGATTAAACAGACACAGGGGGCTCCAGATTGTTCTCAATGCCATAAAAATACTTAAAGACCGGAATATAAAGATCAGGCTGGAGATAGCGGGATCGGGAAGTTATAAAGGAACCCTTGAAAAACAGGCTCTTAAGCTTGGAATATCGCCTATTGTGACTTTTCATGGACAAAAACCATTAAATGATATGCTGGAATTGCTGGCTGAAGCTGATGCAGCAATTATTCCACATCTGCGAACTGATAATAATGATGCTACCATTCCCCATAAACTTTTCCAGTATATGTACCAAAAAAAGACGATCATCTCATCTGACTGCCCTCCATTGAAAAGGATTATCAACGAGACTGGTTCCGGGTTTACTTATCAAAGCGATTCGCCCGAGGAACTGGCTGACCTGATCGAGAGAATCTTTACAGATGAAACTCTGCTTGAAAGTGCAGGCAGAAACGGTAATAAAGCCGTGATTGAAAAATATAACTGGAAGGTTGATAAACAAAGGCTTCTTGAGTCTTATAATCAATTAACCAGAACTATGACTAATAAGGTATAAATGTTAAATTCCATCAGAGTATCAATAAAAGACACCTTTGTTTACGGTCTGGGGAATATGGCTGTAAAGGTTATAGGATTCATTCTTATCCCGTTATATACAAACCCAAAATATTTTACTATTGATGATTTCGGTGTTCTGGGCTTGCTCGACATTTCAGGGCTTGTTCTTACAGCTTTTCTTGCCTCCGCGCTTCCCCAGAGTCTTACACGCTGGTTCTGGGATAAGGATCATATAAAAAATCAGAAGGGTGTTTTTTTCCTGTCGCTGACAACACAAATAGTTATATCATTGATCTTCTGCCTTCTGCTAATTTCTCTTTCAGGGACCTTATCAGAAATAATATTCAGGAAACCCGACTGGGGCCGGATAATAACACTTGTAATACTTGCTTCCGGTATACAGGCAGTCAATAATATTGTCAACACCCTGATGAGGCTGCAGTCAAGATCTGTCTTATATACAATTACAAATTTAAGTAAGCTCACCCTCGTATTATTTCTTACACTCTATTTTATAATATCAAGGAAGATGGGCCTTGAAGGAATCTATCTTGCACAGGTTATCGGGAACACCTTCTTCTTAATAATCCTGTCAGTCTATACAATCAGAAATTCAAGTGTTTTCTTCAACTGGGGTATCTTTAAATCGATGAATATTTATGGATTCCCTCTGCTGCTTGGCAATGTTTCAGCTGTGTTTTTAAATGTCATTGACAGATATTCGTTAAACTCACTGACCATTTTGAAATATGTTGCACTTTATACCCTTGCTTATAAAATCGCAAGTGTTTTAAAGCTTGTGATTGTTGATTCTGTCAGGATGGCGATTGCCCCAATGATGTTTAAGCGTATTGATACTCCTGATAATAAAAGATTCTATTCAAAAGTTCTGCTCTATACTTCATTTGTCCTGATGTTTGCAATCGTGGGAATTTCAATGTTCTCTCTCGAAATAATCAAAGTGATAACAGGTTCCGCTGAATTCTGGGATGCCGTTGTTATAATACCTGTTTTGTCAATTTCTGTCTTTTTTGTAAATATGAAGGAGGTGACAATTTACGGTTTGTATATAACCAAAAAAACCAGAACGATCGGATTGATAGTGTTTTTTGCAACTGTCATGAATCTCATTCTGAACCTGGTTTTAATTCCTCTCTGGGACATAAACGGGGCTGCTCTTGCCACACTTCTGTCACAGCTGCTTTACTGGTATGCCTGCTTCCATTTTTCCCAGAGATCCTTCTATGTGCCTTATGAAATACGAAAGATCATTTTAATCTTCATTACCGGAGCTATGCTATCGTTTTTAAGCCTGGCATTTAATGAAATGAACCTTCTTCCGAGACTTTTTTTCAAATCCATTTCGCTGATAAGTTTCCCTTTCATTCTTTATATTTTCAATTTTTATGAAAAGATTGAGCTCCAATCAATAAGAGGTTTTGTAATGAAATGGTCGAAAATCAGTAGGCTTGGAGAAAACATAAAATCATTAAAAGGGCTCAGAGATGAGTATTAAGAAATTAACATTATTACTCTTTAGCGCGAAAATTGCGTCTGAATAAATATTTTTGATTTTATTTCAGAAAAAATCCTAATATCTCATATTATGGAAATCAAGAATCGTATAAACCGCATCCTGCCACATCTTGTTGCAGTGATACTATTCACCGTGATCTCATTCATTTATTTCTACCCTGTTCTGGAAGGCAAAGTTCTCAAAGCCAATGATTCCACAGTTTCAAAGATAAATTCCAAAGAGATACAGGATTATCGTGAAAAGCATGGTAAAGAACCCTTATGGACCAACTCAATATTCAGCGGGATGCCTGCTTACCTTATTTCCACAAAATACCCCGGGAATCTTTTAAAGAATGCAGATTTACTCCTTAGGAGTTTTAAAATGCCTGTTTCAGTGCTTTTCCTTTCAATGGCAGGTTTCTATATTCTGCTTCTTATTTTTGGGGTTAACCCATGGCTTTCAATAGCAGGAGCCATTGGATACGGATTTTCTTCTTTCTTCTTTCAGATCCTTGCAGCCGGCCATAATACACAGGCTATTGCACTTGCATATATGGCCCCGTTGATAGGAGGCATCTATTACTCTTACCGGTATGATGCATTGAAGGGAGCATTGTTCACAATGTTCATCCTGGCACTTGAGATCCTGGCTAATCATCCGCAGATAACCTATTATGCCATGATCTGCCTCCTTATTTTCGGAATTGTGGAGTTAGTCTATGCCTTAAAGAACAAAACGGTTAAGAAATTCCTGAAAACAACAGCTTTATTGATAATCCCGTTTTTTATCGCAGTTATGATAAATTTTGGAAATCTGTATACCGTTTATGAATATGGGAAATACTCAATCAGAGGTAAATCTGATCTTGCAACCGGAAGTACTGCCTCCACTTCAGGACTCGATAAAGATTACATTACTTATTGGAGCTACGGGATTGACGAAACACTGAATCTTCTGATCCCAAACCTTAAGGGCGGTTCCAGCAAACCATTTGACAGGGATTCAGAAACGGTTAAAGCATTAAGACAGAATAATCTGGCATCAGCTGCAAACCAGGTAATGAAATACTGGGGAACTCAACCCGGCACCGATGGCCCTCATTATGTGGGAGCAGTCATTATCTTCCTTTTTATTCTGGGACTGGTAATAGTTAAGGGTCCCGAGAAATGGTGGCTGCTCATAGCAACAATAATTTCAATCATGCTTGCATGGGGAAAGAATTTCATGCCGCTTACAAATCTGTTTATTGATTATTTCCCCGGCTATAACAAATTCCGGGCCGTAACTATGAGTCTTGTGATTTCACAATTCTCAATCCCTTTGCTGGGATTCCTTGCACTGCGAAATATTTACAACGGGACAATCTCCAGAAATGATATCCTGAAAGGACTGAAAATTGCAACCGGAATCACCGGAGGAATTGTTTTGCTTTTAATTCTGATCCCGTCGATAGCAGGATCATTCATTAATCAATATGAAGCTGATTATCCCGACTGGCTTAAACATGCTATGATAAACGACAGAAAAGCCCTGCTTAGGAGTGACGCTTTCAGATCACTTATTTTCATATTTCTGGCATCAGGTGCAATATTTGGACTATCTTATGAAAAAATTCGAAAAGAATATTTTGTATTGATAATCGGATTGCTGATCCTTTTTGATTTATGGATAGTTGATAAAAGGTACCTGAATGCTGACAGATTTGAAAAGCCATCTGTTATTCAGAAGACTTTTACTCCCACAACAGCCGATTCACATATCCTGAAAGATCCCTCCTATTTCAGGGTCCTGAATCTGGCAGTTTCAACTTTTAATGATAATTCACCAACATCCTGGTTTCACAAATCAATCGGAGGATATCATGGTGCAAAAATGGGCAGATACCAGGAGCTCATTGACTCATCCATCACATACGATCTCAGGTTGTTGCAGGCAGCATCAGAAAATGCCAGATCCATAGAAGATCTGCAAGTGATATTCAATGACATTCCAACACCATCGCTCGATATGCTAAACACCAGATATTTGATAATAAATCCGGACGCTCCGCCTTTATTAAACAATAACTCTTCAGGCAATTCGTGGTTTGTTGAAAAACCAATAATGGTTGAAAATGCAAACATGGAAATATTGAAATTAAAAACAATTGATCCTTCAAAGGAAGTTGTGATCGATGTCATTTTTAATGATATGGTTTCAAAATCATCATATCCGGTTGAAAGCGGGGAATGGATAGAGCTTGTATCATATCAGCCGAATGAGCTTAATTATAACTATACGGCGCAGTCAGAAAAACTTGCAGTATTTTCGGAGATTTATTACCCGGCAGGCTGGAAATGCTTTATCGACGGTACGGAAAGCAGATATTTCAGAGCCAATTATGTTCTCAGAGCCATGATACTTCCTGAAGGTGATCATGAGATAAAATTTGTTTTTGAGCCTTCTTCCTATATCATCGGCAATAAAGTATCATTAGCCGGTTCATTGGTCTTTATCCTGATTGTCGCAGTCTATTTTGTTTTAACATTGAAAAAGAAACCGAAGAGCTTCTGATATCATGGTTCATATTAATGATTGTCCGCTTTGTTCTTCCGTAAATATTTCCCTGTATCTGAAATGCAAAGATCATTTCTTAAGCAAGGAAGTTTTTGAATTATTCAGGTGTCAAGGGTGCGGCTTTGTTTTTACCCAGGACCATCCGGAAGAGAACGGATCTGACAGGTATTATGAATCTGATGACTACATATCTCATGATGACAAATCACCAGGAGTTCTGAACAAGATCTACCTTCTTGCAAGAAAGATAATGTTAACCAGGAAGAGAGAAATTGTTGAGAGTGCAGCCGGATTGAAAAGAGGGAGCCTTCTTGATATTGGATGCGGGACCGGATATTTTGCAGGAGCAATGAAAAATGCCGGATGGCTGGTTACAGGTTTGGAACCAAACAAAAAGGCAAGGGAATTTTCATCAAGGAAATTTGATTTGAATATTATTAGCCCTGAACAGATCTTAAAGCTTTCTTCAGACAGCTTCGACTGTATTACGCTATGGCATGTTCTTGAACATCTTAACAATCCTTTTCAATACGCAGGTGAGTTTGTGAGACTTCTTAAACCAGAAGGGGTATGTATTATTGCAGTTCCAAATTGCAGTTCGTTTGATGCTCAGTATTACAGAGAATACTGGGCAGCTTACGATGTGCCACGGCATTTATGGCATTTCAATCCTCACACAATCAGGATTTTCTCGCAAAGAAGCGGATTTAAAGTTGAAAGACAACTAAATCTGCCCTTTGATGTTTTCTATATTTCTATTCTAAGTGAAAGATACAGAGGATCCATAGCACCTTTGCTGAAGGGTATGTTCATTGGAAAACTGTTTTGGATTCTTTCAGTTTTCAGGAACCAAAGAAGCAGTTCAATAATTTATTTACTACGAAAATAAGCTCCTAAAACCTGTCGAGCCATCTGTATTTTCTGGCGCTGTCACCAAATTTAACCGCTACTGTTATTTCGTGTGTACCATATGTAACCCTTTGTATCTGGCTTAGCGTGAAATCAAAAGCATAACCAAAGTACATGTTTGTGTACTTCATTCCAAAATTACCTATTAAAGCACCACTTGACCTGTAGGATAGTCCTGTCCAGAAACTCTGGTCGTAGCTGTATGTAATCCCTATATCTGCAAGTGGATTAAGCTGTTCTGACATCCTTACGATAACTGACGGACTTATCTCAATATACCTGCCCGAGGCAATATTGTAAGTGCCGAAAAGGTAATAATGCCTGTCCATGCTGAAATTTCTGTATGCATTATCTCCTATTTTGGCTGCAGCTCCAAATAACTGTTCGGTTGAAAATCCAAAACTGTATTTTGCATTAAGAAGGTAGATACCGAATGAAGCATCAGGAACAAATATTCCCCTGCGTAATTCATTATTCATCCATGGTTCATTTGGGTCCTCAAAATTTAATTCATCCTCATTTATCTTAAAATGATACCCTGTAAATGCGAGTCCCATCGATAACTGTGTATTGTTCTGGAGCCACATATGATAAGCGTAGGAAACCTGAAAGCCTGTTCTTTGAACAAGACCGTTCTTATCACTGAAAACATAGCTTCCCAGGCCTACTCTTCCGTCGGTCGGTGGCCTGTAAACTTTTTTACTGAAAATAGCCTGTTTAATAGCATATCCCTTTTTAAGCATCCTGGTCTGACCGCTGAAAGAAAAGGTTCTTGGAGCTCCTGAGTATCCTATCCATTGTTCTCTTGCTGTCAGATTAAAGCTTGTGTATCCGTCACTTCCTGCAACAGCCGGGTTGATAAGATACTTGTTATGAAGATACTGGCTGTATAAAGGCAGCTGCTGGCCAACAGCCATTTTTCCGACAAGAAGGAGAATTGATATTAATACCAGTTTTTTCACAGGACATAGAATATTTTATCGTACAATAGTAACATGACCAATGATTGGTTTTCTGCCGTTATGCAGATTAATTATATAATGATATGAATCAATCGGAAGAATTGTTCCGTTGCTTCTCCCATCCCAGGGTCTCGGATATCCTTTTCCAGATTTCCAGACTACTTCACCCCATCTGTTAAATATCGTAATCTCCATCTGGGGATATAATTCCTTAAGTCCTATATTCCATTCATCATTAATCAGGTCACCATTCGGCGATATTGCATTTGGAATGACAAGACATGCTTCATTCAAAGGCTCTACTTTTACAGAGTCTTTAATTGCACATCCGTTATCATCCTTAACTACAACACTATACCAACCACTCGGTACTGAGATACCCGGAGTTGTTGAATTATCCGACCACAGATAAGTATATAATCCTTCACCCCCCGAAGTTGTTACATCAATTGTTCCATTAGGAAGATCGGTACAGAATGGTTGCGTTACTGCAAACTCAAGTTTAATTGGTTCAGGATCCGTCAGAGTAACTGTTGAGTCAGCCTGGCAATTATTTGAGTCTGTTATTATGATCCTGTAGTTACCTGCAGTAAGATCCGTTCGAATTCTGCCTAAACCGCCATCAGCCCATATATAAGCAACCGGACCCGCATTGTTAAGAGCTTCCACAATTACTGACCCTGTTCCAGCTCCCGCACAGTTAATATTATATCCTCCTGAAATACTTGTTGAAGGAGTGATTATCATACTAATTTTACCCGGTTCGGTCAGATCAAAGGTATCCCTTGCTGTACAAAAGTTGCTGTCAGTCATGAACAGAATGTACCTTCCTGATTTTAGATCTGACAGATCTTTGGTTGTTCTCACCGTACCATCCGGCATCTGCCAGTTATAAGTGTACGGAGCAAGTCCGCTGGTGGGAAAGATCTGTATTGATCCGTTAGAAAGGCCAGAGCAACTGATATTATACCCGTTAAAATCAGAAACCACTTTCGAATAAATCAAAGGAGGAGGCAAACTGATCCTTACGGAATCGATGACCTGACATCCGTTTAAGTCTGTAATTGTGACCCGGTAGTAACCCTCTGCCAGTCCCGAAATATCTTCAGAAACAGCGCCGTTGGACCATGAAAACGAATATGGAAGAACACCGCCCATGACCATAAGATCTATTGAACCATCATCAAAGGTTGCTGACTGGCATGTAATATTTTTAGGAGTTAATACGGCCGATATTTCAGAAGGTTCGGTAAGTGTAATATCGGCTGTGACTGTACAATTATTCGCATCAGTAACGACAATCCGATAACTGCCCGCTGTAAGTGCATATTGATCTTCCTGCCCGGTTACAATACCTGATCCGTTTATTGTAGTCCATACATAATTATAATTACCGGCACTTCCACCGGTTACAGTGATATCAATAAAACCTGTTCCTCCGAAACAATTGATATTATAAAATCCATCTGTTGAAACAGAACTTATTAGCGTTATTGCAAGCTCAGGGGGTTCAGTAAGCGTGAATACCGGGACAGGGATAAGAATGCAACCATTCAAATCTTTGACTTCACATGAATAGGTACCAGCTTTAAGACCTGATATATCCCTTGTTGTTGCATTATAACCATCGGGGCCTGTCCATAAGTACGTATAAATTCCTGACCCTCCTGTAATACTTAGTTTTATTGACCCGTCATTTCCGTCGTGGCAGGAAATATTGTAGCTGGCATCAGGGCTTTGAGATACTGTACTGCCTGTAAGAACCATCCCGTCAGGTTCGGTGAGATAGACACTGTCAATTTTTATGCAACCCATCAGGTCCGTGGTCCTGAGGTAGTATTTGCCCGCCGGAATGCTGTCGAGCACGCTTGTATTTGTAGTTACTGTCAGAGGAGGACCCGAGGCCGGATACCAGAAATAGGAGTATCCGCCATTACCTCCGGTTATTGAAGCAACAGAAACAAGGCCGTCGCTGTAGCCTCTGCATGATATGTTATACCCACCCTGAAATTCTGCTTTGTCAAATGTAACTATTACCTTCTCAGGAGCAATAATATCAACTTCCGGGAAACTGTTATCAAAACATTCATTTGAATCCTTTATATATAGTTTGTAGTTACCGGGAGGAAGGTTATAGTGCCAGTTAAATACTCCGTTTGCGTTAAGAAAATTATGAATGACGGTGTCCTGCCCATTGTAAACGATCCAGTATTCATATGGAGGAACACCAGTTGAGGAATTATTTTCTCTTATCCTTATCACGCCGTCATTTGATTCGGGGCATGTTGTACCCAGTCCTGTTGATTTTTCCTGCACTGCAAAGTATGAGTCAAGCCGTGCTCCTACTGGCCATGCATTTAAGCTTTTAGCGCAGGCAAGATTATCAGTTACGGTTACCTGGTAACCCCCGCCTCTGAGATTTGTAACTTCAGTTATATGATCATTGGTATAGTAATCCAAAGTGTAACCTGACGGACCTCTCCATCTGACTTCCAGTGGAGTGGCACCTTTTGACAATATTGCTGTCAGGCTGGCATCAGATCCACCGTCGCATGTCAGAGGCTGTGAGATAAAAAGACTCTGCAAAGGTTCTGCATGTACTTTAATTTCTGGAACATTTAAAGTTCCCACACAGCCAAGAAGGTCATTGGAGGGTGTGATATAAAAGTAAACCGACTGTATTGTATCAGAGTTGTTCTGGTATGATCTTGAAATGTTTTGTCCGGGTAATAAGTCATTCCCGGGACCAGTATTTCCGACAATAACACCTGGCCCTCCTGTAACGGAAACAGTATAGTCGAAGTTTATAATTCCGCCGGTCATCACCGATGGAGTATTCAAAACAATATTAGTGGCACCTCCATAGCAAATAGGATTTACATTAACAGGGACAACTCTTGGTGTGGGATTGATCCAGAGTCTGATAGTGTCATTTATACCTATGCATTTCTGAATACCTGATCCTGTGATTGTTGCAGGAGATATCACATACATTATCATCCGGGCAATATCTCCGCTGTTGCTTGGTGTTTCATTGATAATGCTGGAGGTAGTCAGATCAACCCTGTTCAGTAGTCCTGAAATTTCAGGATACGGATTAATAACAGTGACGTTAAATCTTACACCATGTGTTGCAGTTGTTGGACTGGAAAGTGTGTAAGTAATCTGTTCATTATTACATATTGTACCCTTACTTATTGACCCGGTAACTTTAGCGGTGGGTTCTACAAGAAGGGTTATCAGTGTGTCTCTTATTGCCCCATGATCACAATCACTGCCTGAACCAGTATCTTTGGCATAGGGATGGATACGGAATGTTACCCATTGTACTTCATTTGTATGATTTATAAGTGTCTGAGTGAAGGTAACAGGACCGGGGCCCTGTAATACGACACCATCTGCAGTAGTGTATCCGCTGATGATTTCCAATCCTCCTGAGGCTGCATCTATTGTATAATTGAACACTACATTCCCTGAAGTAAGAACTGTTGGTGTAGTTACAGTGAAGACAGATGTTTCATTATTACACAATGTGTCTGCGACCGCAGTAACATATAAGCGTGGTGTCGGATTAACAAGTATTATAACAATTTTCGGTGGTCCGTCGGCACATCCTCCCGGACTGACAGGTA
>DCVC01000064.1:11694-12857 GCA_002328625.1 Bacteroidales bacterium UBA2198 | reverse complement strand
GAGAAATGTACATTATCGGCTTTCTTGTACCTTACATCAGTAAAAACCTGTGCCAGTGTCTCTTTGTTATTCTCATTTATGAATTGCAGAGAGTCTTCCCTGCTCTCCTTTTCACTATAAAACCTTTCAATCTGGGCATCAGAGTAATCTTTATATGTTTCATAATGAACAACTGCTTCAAGTGGCAGCCTGTCAACCTGTTCAGGTGTTTCAGCAGGCCATCCGAGGGTTATTGTGGTAACAGGAACGACACCTGTTGGAAGCCCCAGAGTTTCAATAATCTTGTGGGCCATATAGGTAGTCGTGCCAAGATAGCAGATGCCCAAACCCCTAGCTTCTGATGCAATGCATAAGGTCTGTGCAACAATCAGTGCATCAATTGCAGCTGTAACGAAAGAGAGAAAATTGTCATAACCAGGTTCGGCTTTTCTCAGCGTGCACCATTTGTTAAACCTGTTAAAATCAGCGCAAAAAGTAAGTACTAAAGGAGCTTCGGTTACCATCTTCTGGTTGAAATGGGATGGAGCCAGCTCCCGTTTCTTCACATCATCCCTTGTTACGATAATACTGTAAACCTGCATGTTGCCTGTAGTTGATGCCCGGCAGCCTTCTCTTATCAGGCTGTGGAGAAGTTGGTCGTCGACGGGATCCGTGGAATATTTCCGGATTGTTCTGCGATTAAGCAGAATATCAGTAAAATTATTCATAAGAATATGTTGTATAAGATCAGGCAAAGTAAACAAATTCTATTAAATCACGGGGATTGATTGACAAGGATTTTCTTATATTAGCATGATTCTAAAATCAGGTAGATTTTAATTGTTTTTTAAGATAATGTTTCATATTCTTGTTAAGGAAATGATTTTCATATAAACCTATCAACTTTAAAATACTTTACTATGAGCCGACCAGTTACATTATTTACAGGCCAGTGGGCCGACCTTACATTTGAAACTGTATGTCAGAAAGCCAGATCATTCGGCTATGATGGTTTAGAGCTTGCCTGCTGGGGTGATCATTTTGAGGTTGACAAAGCTACAGATGCTTACTGTAAGGCAAAACGCAAAGTGCTTGACAAATATGAATTAAAAGTGTTCTCCATCTCAAGCCATCTTGTTGGTCAGGCAGTCGCAGACCGTATTGATGAGCGACACAAGAATATT
>DCVC01000064.1:4822-11666 GCA_002328625.1 Bacteroidales bacterium UBA2198 | reverse complement strand
GGAAGTCCGATATGGCATTTATGCTATTCTTTTCCACCTGTGCCGGCAAGTATGATTGAAGAGGGTTATAAAGAATTTGCCAGACTATGGAAACCTGTTCTTGATGCATATAAGAAGATGGGAATTCGTTTTGGACTCGAAGTTCACCCAACTGAAATAGCATTTGATATAGCTTCAGCACGCAGAGCCCTTAAGGCACTAAACAATCATCCTGCTTTCGGATTCAATTATGACCCCTCCCACTTTGGCTATCAGGGTGTTGACTATGTGAAGTTCATCCACGAATTTGGCAACAGGATATTCCATGTACATATGAAAGACGCGGGCTGGTCAGATGTTCCGGCTGATGCCGGTGTGTTCGGAGGACATACTGAGTTCGGAACACATGGCAGGTACTGGGATTTCAGAAGCCCGGGCCGGGGTAACGTTAACTTCGAGGAAATTATCAGGGCCCTTAACCGTATAGGATACAAAGGCCCTCTGTCAGTTGAATGGGAAGACAGTGGCATGGACAGGGAACATGGAGCAAGAGAAGCCTGTGAGTTTGTTAAGGCAGTTGATTTCGCACCTTCAGGAATAGCTTTTGATTCAGCTTTCGAAAAATAATTCCATAAACACAAACTTAACCTCTATCTGCATGAATGCGATAAAAAAAACCCAATTGTTCAATGCAAGCTGTGTTGCATTAGTTGTAACTGCTCTCGCCTTTGCCACACGAGGTTCATTCGTTGAAGCATGGGCAACCGAATTCAATCTCACTCACACCCAGGTTGGATGGATCGTCGGGACTGCCTTCTGGGGTTTTACACTGGCCATGGTGTTCGGAGGTCCTCTGGTAGATATTATTGGTCTGGGACGAATTATTGCAATTGCCTTCTTCTGTCATGTGGCAGGTATAGTTCTCACTATTGTCGCAACAGGATTCTGGACCCTCTTTATCTCGACATTATTTATAGGAGTCGCAAACGGAAGTGTTGAAGCTGCATGTAATCCATTAATAACCAGTATGTATACTGACGAAAAAACACGTCGTTTAAACCGGTTTCATGCCTGGTTCCCGACAGGGATTGTGATTGGAGGATTAGTGGTCTACATGTTCAATAACATTGGGCTTTCCGACTGGCGTTATGCAATGGCAATAATGCTTATCCCTACATTTGTCTATGGTTATATGTTCCTTAATAAGCAATTCCCGAAAACCGAGCGGGTCGTATCAGGATTTACATATCAGGATATGCTGAAGTCGTGCGTCAGCCCCTTGTTCCTCTTTATGGCTTTCTGCATGATACTTACTGCTGCTACAGAACTGGGGACTAATCAATGGATTGCCGCTCTTCTTTCAAATGTATCGGATAATCCAATCCTTCTCCTTGTTTGGATATCAGGAATAATGGCCCTTGCCCGTCAGTTCGGAGGTACCCTCATACATAATCTGAAATCGACCGTGATTCTTCTTACCTCCTCGATACTGGCATTTATCGGTTTGATTATGATGGGCTACACAAGTGGTGTAATGGTTTTTGTTTCCGCAGGTATTTTTGCTCTTGGCATCGCATTCTTCTGGCCAACAATGCTTGGGTTTGTTTCTGAGAACATTCCTGAAAGCGGAGCCCTGGGCCTGGCAATTATGGGAGGGATCGGTTTCCTTGGCGGGGCAATAGCCCAGCCTGCACTTGGGGCTATTTTTGATGCACAAACAGCACTTGCCATACCCGCCGGTCAAACCATTGAAGTTCTGAAATCAGCAATAGCAGGGACACAGGAAGCAGCACAATGGGCTGCCGCACAGCTTGCCGGAGGTGCAAACACATTAAGATATGTTGCCATTGTACCTGCAATTTTGATTGCGTTCTTTACTTTCCTGTATTTCAGACAGAAAAAACATGTTTAACCCCCTTAAAAAATATACTATGAAGAAGATAAAACTGGGAATGATTGGAGGCGGTATCGGAGCATTCATTGGAGATGCACACCGCCGCGCTTCACGCATATGCAATGACTATGAACTTGTGGGAGGGGTGTTCGATGCAGATTACGAACGCAGTAAACAATTTGCGGTACAGGAAGGCATTGACCTCAGCCGTTGCTACGAAAGTGTAGAAACTCTCATTAAAGCGGAACTGGAATTGCCTTCTGACATCAGGATGGAAGTCGTGGCAATAGTTACACCAAACGCACTCCATTATCCTTTTGCCAGAAATCTTCTTAACAATGGCTTCCATCTTGTCTGTGAAAAACCCATGACAATGACTGTCGAAGAAGCTCTTGACCTTGAAAGGATCGTGGCTGAGACCAGGCTCACTTTTGCTCTTACACATACGTATACCGGGTATCCAATGGTAAGACAAATGAGGGATATGATCGCTCAGGGTGTCCTGGGAACCATTCAGCGTATTGATGCACAATACTACCAGGGATGGATAAATTCAATTATTCATGGAACTGAAAGCAGAATTACCGGTGTTTGGAGGCTTGATCCTGAACATGCCGGTGCCAGCAGCTGCATGGGCGATATTGGTGTACATGCCTTTAATCTCATTGAATATACAACAGGGCTTGAAGTTAATGAAGTCCTCTCCGACCTGAATCCTGTTAAAGATGATATTAAGCTCGACCTCGACGGTACTGTAATGGTTCGGTTTGGGAAAAACCTTAAAGGAGTTATCCGTGCAAGCCAGGTTTGCGGAGGTGAAGAAAATAATCTGACTATTGCGGTTTATGGTTCAAAAGCAAGTTTCAAATGGGCACAGGAGAATCCGAATTACCTTTATATGTTAAGTGATTCGGAACCTGCCAGGATCTTTAAACCTGCTCATGGTTATAATGATAAATTTGCCGAGATGAGTCATACTATGCCATCGGGTCATCCGGAAGGTATATATGAAGCACTGGCAAACATTTACAGAGGTACAGCTAAATCGATAAGGGGCGAAGCGTTCATACCAGGTGAATTTCCTACTGTTCACGATGGCGTAAGAGGCATGAAATTTATTCATGCTGTTGTTGAGTCCAACAGGATGGGGAATATATGGGTTAAGGTAGTATAAATGTCATGCAGTCGTGCTTTGTATGCCATAGCTTCAGCGAAGGCTTGCAGTCGTGCGAGATATAGAAACAATATGATAAATAAGAAACAATAAGAATCAGATCAAAATGGAAAACAAAACAAACAGTCATGTTACACGTCGGAGGTTTTTGTCACTTACAGCGGCAGCAGCAACTCTGGCAGTAGTACCGGTAAATTTCAGCTTTGGCAGTGAACCCAAAAAAGAAAAAACAAAGAAACCAAATTCAAAGTTTGGCGGGGTTCAGATAGGTGCCATAACATACAGCTGGCGGAGCATGCCAGACAGTGCCGAAGAGACGTTGAAATATTGCCTGGAGTGCGGAATAAGCTCAATTGAGCTTATGAGCAATACGGCTGAACAATTTGCTGGTATGCCTCAGGTTGCCATGCCACGGCCGGGCCGTGATGCAACTGATGAACAAAGAGCTGCATTTCAGGCCGCAATGAAGGAGAACGCCGCTGCACAGCGTCAGTGGCGCCTGACCGCACCTATGACCAGGTTTGAAGAACTCAGGAAGATGTACAACAATGCCGGTGTAAAAATACACATTGCAAAATTTTCACCTGAAAACTGGTCGGACGAAGAAATAGACTACTCGTTCAGAGCTGCAAAAGCACTTGGCGCAAGAGGTGTGTCAACTGAAATAGGAGATGTTGCAGCTCAGAAACTTGGACCGTTTGCACAGAAATATGGAATGCAGGTGATCCTGCATCAACACATGCAACCAGGCCAGCCCGGATGGACATTCGATAAGTTTCTCGATATGTCACCGGCTAATATGCTTAATTTAGATGTCGGGCATTATTTCGGAGCCACGGGACTTCATCCAAATGGTATTATAGAAAGACTCCATGACCGTATCTCAAGCATTCACATCAAGGACAAAACCGGCCCAAAAGCTACTCCTCCCAATACAAATACGGAATGGGGTAAGGGAGAAACACCCATTGCAGACATACTTCTTTTATTGAAGAAGAATAAATGGCCGATTAATGTAGATATTGAACTTGAATACAACATACCTCAGGGTTCAGACGCGGTTGCCGAAGTTAAGAAATGTGTTGAATATTGCAGAAAGATCCTTGTCTGATAACTAAATACCGACTCAGAATCTTTTTGTGTAGGCATGACAATAAGGCATTTTGCCATTATTGAAATAATAATCCTGATGATAAGTTTCAGCCGGGTAGAACTCTGAAGCTTTAGTTATTGCCGTAACTACTTTAAGACCTTTATCTTTCAATACTTTTATATTCTTTTCAGCAAACTTTTTCTGATCATCGTTCAGGTAAAATATTTCTGATCTGTACTGGTCCCCTACGTCAGGGCCTTGTCCTCCAAGCTGAGTCGGATCGTGAATCTCAAGAAATAGTTTGAGCAGTTTCTCATATGTTGTTTTGGACGGATCATAAACTACCTTAACCGCTTCGGCATGACCCGTTCTGCCTGTGCATACCTCTTTATAGGAAGGATTTTTTACATGTCCGCCAATGTAACCCGAAGTAACAGATATAACACCAGGAGCTTTTTGAAGAAAATATTCAACCCCCCAGAAGCAGCCTCCTGCGAATATTGCTGCCCCATATCTTCCTGCATCCAACTGTGCCGGGACAAAATCGATTGATACAGAATTTACGCAATGCCTTACATTTTTCGTCGTAAAACGTTCTCCTGTAAATACATGACCCAGATGAGCACCGCAGTTCGAACATTGAATCTCTGTTCTCATGCCGTCAGGATCAGGAATCCTGTTGACGGCTCCCTTTATCTCATCATCAAAACTGGGCCAACCGCAGTCAGACTGAAATTTGGCTGTTGAATAATACAGAGCAGATCCACATTTCTTACAGACATAGGTTCCTTTATCCTTGTGGTTTGTATACTTACCTGTAAAAGGAGCCTCGGTCCCCTTATTATTAATAACAAAAGATTCCTGCTTCGTAAGATCATAATACGAAAGCTTATCCTGAGAAAACAATTCTGTACTCATAAATAATGAATAAGTTATCAAGTGAACTATAAAGATTACTCTTTTCATGATAGATTACGCTATTATACTTAATAACAAACTTTTTTCAAAATAGTTAATAAAATATCATTACTGTCCGACTAAAAACAGGTCGCTCCTGCGGAGCTTTACAGGTAAGGGGGGTGTGACGTACCTCCGGTTTCACCGGAGGTTATTAAAATACTTCTCCTTCGGAGAAGCAACAGGTTTATGGATGCTCCTTTGGAGCATATCTTTCGCTGAGAGTTGTTTATTTGGGAGGAGTTTCTGTTTCCTTTTAGCCCGGCTGCGAAGCAGCTGGACAAAAAAGTCACGTATGTGACTATATTTTAATAACCCCCAGTGCAACTGGGGGTAGATACACTCTATCTGATATTGAGCCCTGAAGGGGCGACATTCTCAAAGGGATTGGCCGTAATCGCGGCAGAGACGGACGGGGTAACTTTTTAAAATAAAAATGTAACCATTGATAATAAGGCACTTGCACAGAATAATTAAGATTTTAAAGATTTAATCGGACAACAGTGATAAAATATGTAAAATATAGTTTTTCAATTGGGATAAATTGCCAATCGTCATGTCCTTATTGCTAGTTGTTTGATAATAAGCATTTTAGTTGTGCGACAAATTTTGAATACTCTTTTAATAATACTTAGTATTATATTGTCAATCAACGTGTTAATCATAATACAATCAGAAACAAAGGACAATTACCCGGAAACTTGAGTTAATTATTTATTTTGCTTCCAGCACAATATTTGAACCAATTTTTGCATTTAATTGTTAAAGATTTATAAAAGAGGCTGATTTTAAATATTTTTCGAATATCTGACGGTGCATAAAAATTTTGGCACGGAGATTGTTTTTTAAATGAATAGTTTATTTTTGTGGTTACATAACATATAAGCTCATGAAAAAGAACGCTGTTATACTTTTAATTACATTTATCACTGCTCTGGTAATCAGTTCATGCGGCAAAGAACTTTGTCCTGCTTACAGCAAGGCAGATACCGAACAGACAGAGCATAACGGCTGACCTCTGCAAGGATATTTAATTCCTTTATTTTCAATACGTTAGCGGAAAAATGAAAAAGCTGCTTACATTATTATTATTTGGTCTGTTCTTTATTACCGGTATATTTGCCCAGGGTGAAATTGATCAGCAGCAAAAGATATTTTTCCGGAACGAAAGATCATTCGCGGTTCTTCTTAATTCAGATGGTGCAGGATTAAGCTATCGCGATGCAAAAAGGATAGATTACCTGAATAAAAGATTTTTTGAGGTTGAAGCCGGAACCCTGAAACATCCGAAAGAATACAAACAATCAAGCTATTATAGCCAGGCTGGTTCATTTGTTTTCGGTAAACTCAATTCACCATTTTATCTGAGAGGGAGTTTTGGCCGCCAACATGAATTATTCAAAAAGGCCGATCTGGGTGGTGTGGCAATAAGATATTTTTATTCAGGCGGTCCTGTTGTATCATTATATAAACCAATCTATTACAAAATCCTTCACCCTCTTTCATTATCTTTGGATCTATGGGAGATCAGGGAGGAAAAATTTGATATCACAATCCATCAGCCATACGATATTTACAGCAAGGCGTCATTTACAAAAGGATTGGGAGAGATAAAAGCAATGCCCGGAGTATTTGCCAAGGGAGGTTTTAATTTTGAATACAGCAAGGAAGATAAACTGATACATGCTATAGAAGTAGGTGCCCAGATAAATGCATTCCTGAAAGAAATACCAATAATGGCCACTTC
>DCVC01000064.1:0-4725 GCA_002328625.1 Bacteroidales bacterium UBA2198 | reverse complement strand
AAGATTAAAGTTGCCATTAATGGCTTTGGCAGGATCGGCCGCAATGTTTTTAAAATTGCCCTTGAAAGAAATGATATTGAGATAGTCGGTATCAACGATCTTACCGACACATTGACACTTGCTCACCTGCTGAAATACGATTCCACACAGGGGAAATTTTCAGGTGTCTCTTTTGATGAAGAGAATCTCATTGTTAATGGGATAAAGGTAAAAGTATCTGCTGAAAAAAATCCGGCCAATATCCCGTGGAAAGAAAAGCCGGATGTTGTAATTGAATCAACAGGAGTTTTTACTTCGAAAGAGAGCCCCAAAGGCGGCTATGGCGATCACCTGAAGAATGGTGCAAAAAAAGTGATTCTTACTGTTCCATCAAAAGATGCTATTGATGCAATGATTGTTCTTGGAGTTAATGAAAATGACCTTAAGCCGGAACATCAGTGTGTTTCAAACGCATCATGCACCACAAACTGCCTTGCACCTGTTGTAAAGGTTCTTAACGACAACTTTGGCATTGAAATCGGGTACATGACCACCATCCACTCTTATACCAACGACCAGAGGATCCTTGATCTGCCTCATAAAGACCTCAGACGTGCCAGATCAGCTGCAGTTTCACAGATACCAACGACTACCGGAGCAGCCAAAGCTGTAGGGAAAGTAATTCCTGAACTCAAAGGCAAACTCGATGGTCTTGCTGTAAGGGTTCCTACACCCACAGGCTCACTTGTCGATCTGGTTGCTGTTCTTAAAAAAGAGGTAACCAGGGAAGAGATTAATGCCGCAATGAAAAAAGCTGCTGAGGGACCTATGAAAGGGATTCTTGATTATTGTGAGGATCCTATTGTGTCAGTCGATGTTATCCATACTACAGCATCATCTATTTTTGATTCCCTGAGCACAATGGTTAACGGAAAGATGGTTAAAGTTCTTTCATGGTACGACAACGAATGGGGCTACTCTTGCAGGGTGGTTGACCTTATACCGCTTCTGATGAAGTAAAGACAGAATAAATGATTATACGGAAGGGGCATTCAAAGCCCCTTTTTTATTCGTACCTGAGAGCTTCGATCGGATCAATATTGGCAGCTTTGACAGCAGGTGCATAACCGGAAGCAACGCCCACGATAAAACAGACACCAATGCCTGTTAGTACCCAGAGCCAGGGCACAACAAAACTTGATCGCAGCATAGAAGAGACACCGTTCCCGATAAATATCCCCAGTATTATGCCGAAGACCCCACCCAGCTGCCCGATCATTATTGATTCCAACAGGAATTGATATTTTATTGTGTTTGTCTTTGCTCCCACCGCTTTCCTGACACCTATTTCCCGTGTCCTTTCAGTAACTGACACAAGCATGATGTTCATAAGCCCTACAGCAGCCCCAAATAATGTCACAATACCAATAAGGGTTGCCGCAAGTGTAACATACCGGATGTTTTTAAGAAGCATATTAAGTATCGTATCACTTTTAGATACGTTAAAATCCGATTCATCCTGCGGATTAAGATTACGGACGATCCTGAATACAGCTTCAGCTTCACTTGCCATAATATCGAGGTTGACAGGATTTATTGGCATTACATTAATACTGAATGTCATTGTGGGACGGGAAAAATATTGTCTTGCAGTGGTCACAGGCATAAAACAAATCCTGTCGCTGCTCATTGCACTGGCACCCCTGCTTTTAAGTATTCCTGCAACTTTGAGCTTTAAACCTGCCACAGTAACCTCTTTGTCAACCGGATCAACCCCTGCAGGAAAAAGTGCCTGTGCTATTTCTGATCCGAGAAGTACAAGGTGCCTGTTCATCATAACTTCCTCAGCACTGAAGTTCCTTCCTGACGCTATTTCATAACCCGAAACAGAGAGATAATTCTCGTCTACGCCTGTAAGAGTTATATTGGGATTTGTCTCCTGTGTGCCATATTTAACAGTTGCCAACCCTGTTGCATAAAAGGACACTGAAACCCACGCCGGTTCAGTGAATCGCTCCTTGAATTCCAATGCTTCACGGTAGGTTATCCTTGAGAAGTTCCTGGCCCTGTGTCTGGTGTTCCCTATTTGTATGTTCATGCCCCTCGAAGTTATTGTGAACGAATTGGCACCCATCATCGTGAACTGAGTGGTCAGGGATGATTTTATTGCATCAATGGCTGTGAGAATGCCAACCAGCGCCATTATTCCTATCGCAATGATGCATATTGTCAGTATTGCCCTTACCCTGTTTGACTTTATTGCCCTGTACGAAATTCTCAGGTTCTCTCTGAAAATACTTATTTTCATTATTTTACATTAAATGGGTTGGGTACCTCTTGTGATCTGAAAATAAAACCCTAAAAATACACTATTTTTCTATTATTCATTGAACCACTCATTGGTTGAAATATGTTTTATCAGTTTTTCCCGAATAGATAATTGAGATTCTTCGCTTCTATTCATATTATTACGGTATAAATGAAAAAAAACTCAGAAAATCTTAAAATAATTAAGATTTTAGTTGCATAACTAATTTTTTCGTTGTATATTTGTATTATAAGATTCATTGAAATTGCAGTTACACTCCATGCAAGGTCTAAGAATCAGATGAAACAAGAAAATAACACGATTACAGAATAACAAAATAAAGATAATCATGAGAGAACTAACCAGGGCTGAAGAGCAGGTAATGCAGGTCCTCTGGAAAATAAACAAAGGATTCGTAAAAGATATTCTTGAACATTTTGATGAACCAAAGCCTGCGTACAATACTGTGAGCACTATAGTAAGGATTTTACAGGACAAAGGGTTTGTAAGCCACAAAGCCTATGGCCGAACCCATGAATATTATCCTCTGATCTCGAAAGACAATTATTCAAAAATGCATCTGAACACTTTTATAAATGATTATTTTTCAAACTCGTTTGGGAAAATGGTGAGTTTCTTTGCCAGAGAGAAAAGCATATCAGTAAAAGAAATGGGTGCCATAATGAAGGTAATGGAGACAGAAATGAATAAACAAAAATCAGCAAGATGAATGCACTATTAATTTATATGCTGAAAGTTGCCGTTTATATGGCAGCATTCTATTTTATTTACTCAGCCTTTTTAAGCAAAGACACTCTGTACACAAGAAACAGAGTGTTCATTCTCATCTCTGTTATTACATCTTTTTTACTGCCTGCCGTTACAATTTATTTAAGCAGACCTTTAAACATCCCTTTCTTTGGAAAGATCTTATCGGAAGTGTTTATCACCGGGAATGAAAACGGAATAATTACGCCGGCTCAGGACGAAACAGGATTTAAGATGTTAGATACTCTGGTTGCGATCTATTTTGCAGGAGTTGCGATTTTTGGTCTGAAACTGGCAATTGACTTTTCTGAGCTCGTTTTATTGATAATACGAAAAAGGACCCGGAAAGATAAAATTATCAGATTTCACAGACTGAATACCGCAGGTTTTTCGGCAATGGGACGGATATTTGTCAATTCAAAACTCACTCCTGAAGAAACAGAAGAAATATTAAAGCATGAACAGAATCATCTTGACAAACATCATTTTGCTGATATAATTTTAATTGAAATTGTGATGGTGATCCAGTGGTTCAATCCTGTTATTCATTTGTTCAACATTTCCTTGCGCACAATACATGAATACCAGGCTGATGAAGGGTGTCTCAATTCGGGAATAACAGTAATCAATTACCAGAAACTGCTTTTTAACCAGGTTTTCAGATCGAGAGTTTTCAATATTACAAACAGCTTTTCAAACCCAACACTAATTAAAAAACGAATGATCATGATGACAAAAAAACGTTCCCGATCGCTGGCAAATCTTAAACTACTAATCGTTTTGCCGGTAATTGCAATCGTAATGATTGTGTTTTCCTCCTGCCGTGATAAATCTATTTCAGAGGCAGGTTTAACTGAGGAAATTGCACCACCGCCACCACCACCGCCCCCACCTTCACCGGCAGCCGTTGGTGATTCCACTAAAATCCCACCGTTTTTGGAAGTGGATGTGCTGCCTAAATTTAAAGGGGGAGATCATGAATTGCTAAAATGGATTTCAGAACATACAACTTATCCCGAAACTGCGAAAGCCAATGGAATTCAGGGAAGAGTTGTGATCCGATTTGCAGTTGATACGGATGGAAGACCTAAAATGGCAAGTATTCTTAAAGGTGTTGATCCTGAACTTGATGCTGAAGCGTTAAGAGTTGTACAATCCCTCCCGGCTTTTGAAACACCCGGACTGATTGACGGGAAGCCTGTACCCGTATGGTTTAGTGTCCCTATAACTTTTACCTTAAAATAGATCAACAACTTACATTAAGCCCCTTCTAAAAGAAACTGATCATATAAAATGATCAGTTTTTTTATTCTTTACTTATCCCCTCACCCGATAGCTGTCGTCATCGGGATTCTTCTCCCAGGCAAAAAGGGAGCTAAAGACGTTGCTTATCATTTTGTTAAGCGAGGTGATTTTAAATAGTTATTGCATAATGAAATTATATTAACCGATAAGTGTGTCACTACTATAATTCATTTAAGTACTTTTACATCCTCAATTCAAATTTACAGATGAATTTATCTGAAAGAATAGAATCGTTTTCAAAACTCGGTGAAATTCTCAGGGAGAGCCTTGAAGGGAAGGATGATTTACATTCTGACTCTCTGAAGAGGCTTATTGACAACCAGCAGTATAAAAACTCCTGGTTTACCCCTGGTAATGTCAGAATG
>DCVC01000359.1 GCA_002328625.1 Bacteroidales bacterium UBA2198 | reverse complement strand
TTACTGACCATAAACTTCCTTGGGCCAAATGCATTAAGTTCAGCATCGGCAATGATTTTATTTCTCAGATTATATTTAATTCCAATATTATAATCCCAATCGGGTTTGCCCCATGCAAACTGATTGGCAGAAAGAGTATACTTATAATAATTCCCCGCAGTGCTGAATGTAACTTTGCTGGTAATCGCTCCATTCAACTCACCGTGAATAGTCAAAATCTCTGCTTCATCAGTTACAGGAATGAAATAATTACCTCTCTCCATTCTCGATGCAGTATCGGGGAATACTACATTCGAAAACAGAAGGAGGTCATTTATTAACGAATAGGATACAGATGCAAGGTAATTACCTCCAATACCGTTATTTCCTTTTAGTCCCGCTTTAACAATTATGGCATGATCGGTATTAGGGAGCATAAACAAGCTGCCATCAGGTGCAATAAAAGGATTTTCACCAATGATCTTTAAAGGATCATTTCTCTCAAGCTTGCCTCCCAGACCGGCAAAAAACATCATATATTCTGGTACAATACTAAATCCGAAATTCACGTCCGGATATAAATGAATCCTTGCAGAAGAAACTATATTTCGTTCAATTAAAGCCTGTAATCCAAGATTAAAACTCCACTGGGGTGTGCTTTTTCTTACAAACGGATTAACTGCAAAAATGTATTTTGGCTTTGTCAGCAGTGATTCGGAGAGTTTGAATATATCAAATTCAATACCCGATCCAACATAAAACCCCCTGAACATTTTTGCCATGTTACCTGTAAAACCAAAATGGTTCTGATCTCTGTAAGCGGTATTATAAAAATAGTCGTAGAAAATATCAAAATCGTAAGAAAAATCAGTTGAATCGAGGTTAAGAGATGCAAATGAAGCTTTAGCTCCAATATCATAAAAGCTTAATCTTATGTCCTTCTTATCAGGAATATACGGAATTATCTCAGGAGAGTATCCGTATGCATATCTTGTTTTTTGAATGACGTCAAAGGAACCTTCAAGAAAATTTTTTCTGAAGAATTTTTTTCCGAAAAGCGAAGCTTCATTATCCATCAGACCTGCAAAAACCCTGAGCTGATTCTGAAGCTGGACCTTGCCATTGGATGAATAGTGTTTCCCATAAAAACCAACAGCTCCTTTCCTGGAACGTTCATTTGTTATGCTCAATTCTGCAAATGGTGTACCATAATTACCGAAACCGATGTTCACAAAGCTTTTATAGAGTTTAGCCAGAGGATCAGGAAGCAATGCTGCAGCCTTGATAGGGCTGATGGTATATTCAGGTGAGAAAGCTGTTGTTTTGATATCATACCTGAAAGATACATTGACTTTAGCTGAGTCGTTCATGTCGGGCAGAAAGCCAATTTTTCTGAAATCAGCAAGCGAAGGCTTATAAGGATTGTAAAGGGTGATCTCTCTTTTAAGTTCTGTGTCCTGCTTTGTACCCTGTGCGTTAACATACCAGGGGATCATCAATATGAGAACGACGATTATCAGAGCTTTTCTTATCATAGCATTTTGGTTTCTTTTCATTTACGTTTTTCGTTTTAACGATCTTTTTCACAAACGATCAACACCTTATTTCTCCGAATCAAGCGATGCAAGCCTGGCTTTCACCTCATCAATAATACCATCGTTTTCGGTAGTATAATATTCTTTCAGGCTCTGGAGTGTTGCCCTGGCTTGTAACGTATCTCCTTTCTTAATGCTTATGTCTGCAAGAAGCAGGAACATCCGTGCCATCCAGTACTGATGCGGTGTATTCTGGCCGATGAATTCCGTTATTATCTTTTCTGATTCGGCAACCAGACCTCTTCTGTCCAGTAATTCTGCAACCCTGTATTTTGATTCAGCCCCTTCAATGCTTGTTACTTCAGTGGCAACTTTCCTGAAATCTCTGAGTGCCTCTTCAAATTCATTCAGGCTATAATGAGCCTTGCCGCTCATAAATGTTGCTTCCCTGATAAGTTCTTCCGGCATATTTGAAGAAGAATTTATTTTATTTGCCGTATTGATAGTTTTCCGGGCATCACCTGCCTGATAAGCTGACCTCAGCTGTCCCCGCAGCGCTATGATTCTTGTTTCAGTGTTTGCAGATATCTTCTCAAGTCTTTCATAATTATCATATGACGCTGTGAAGTTCTCTTTTTCATACAGGATTGAAGAAGCTGCGATCAGCGATTGTTCTGCGAACTGGTTATTTGGAATTCTGATAACTTCCTGGTATAAGACAAGAGATTCATCATTATTGCCGGAAGATCTCAGACACTCGGCAAGATAAAACTGTGCATTGAGCCTGAAACTACCATTCTGAAATTCCTTCAGGTAATTCCTGAAAACTTCCGAAGCCCTGTCGCATCTTCCTGATATATACAGGTTTTCACCTGACATATACATCAGAGAATCTTTTTCAGCCATATTGACATCCCCATAACCATCCAGGGTCCTGACATAAGCAAAGTATGCCTCAACATCATTCATCTCAACATACGCGTTTTTAAGTCCGGTTAAAGCATCCCTCGCCTCCGGTGTTGATTTATGCCGTTCAATTACTTTCTTATACTGAGTTACAGCCTGTTGATTATCACCAAGATTATAATAAAGCAATCCAAGCTGGACAATTGCTCTTGGAACAAACGGACTTGACTGATGATTTGCAATGACAGAATTGAAATCAGCTTCACTTCTCCTGAAGTCCTCCATCACAAGATATGCCCTTCCTCTTTCGAAAACCGCATTTGGAATGTATGATGAGGAGGGGAATTTTGTCATCAGAGATGTCAGAATATCGACTTTCCCTTTATGGTTATTCATCAATCCAAGACAAAAACCCTTTTGAAACATTGCATAATCTGCATTGAGTTTCCCAAAGTCAATTACCTTATCATAATAGCTTATTGCACCAGGGTAATTCGTAGTTATGTAATAACAATCCGCAATTCTTAATCTGGCATCAGCAAGAATTTCAGGCCTGACATTTGTCACTCCCGTTTCAAAATTCCGGAAGTGATTCAGAGCATTCGCATAATCTTTAATATTGTATAATGAGTATCCGAGATTATACCTGACAAGGTTATATTCATTAAGTGCCGAAGAGCCCGGGATACCTGTAAATTGTTCATAGTCTGCTTTTGCATCGGCAAAAAGACCTAGCCTGTAATTTGCTTCCCCGCGCCAGTAATATGCCCTCGCTCTGATTTCCCGGTTATATTTTTCATATCTGAGCGACCTGTTAAAGAGATCTTTTGAGGCTTCAAGTTCAATATTTTTGAATAATTCCAGGCCTCTGAAAAATGCCACCTTTTGATAAGCTTCTTCCATCCTTACATCTTTGTTCCTTATCTTATCAAGGGCAGCAAGGGCAGCCCTGTAGTTTTTTATCTGCATAAAGGTTGCAACAAGGTAATTATAAGCCTCCTCAATTTTGTCTGAACCAGGATAAAGGTCGATATACTCCTGAAAAGCATTAATGGCCTCACCAAAAGGGGAATACGAAGTTTCGTAAGTAAGTTTTGCATAATGAAAGAGGGACTCCTCCTTTATCTTTTTATCAAAATTCATTTTTGAGGCTTCCCCAAAGGCAAACTGTGAGCGTTTTTTGTCTCCTTTCTGAAGATAACAATCTCCAAGCAAATACCAGATATTCTGTGTCAGAATATCAGATCTCACTCCTGTTTCAAGGAACACTTTTATTGCTTTATCAATATCCCCGGTTTTATAATAACAATAGCCAAGCTGGTATTTGTCTTCCCTGCTGCTCGCTTTTGCTGCATTAGTGAATTTTTCCAGGTAAGGGAGAGCCTCTTTATAATTCTCCTTATTGTAATAAGCATCTCCAATGAACCGGTATAGTTCTATTTCCCTTCCTTTAGGGGCCGATTTGATAAGGTCAGGAGCAATTGACAAAATCCCGTCATAATCTTTTTCCAGATATAAAATCTGAACGATATAGAAAGGCACAATCACACCAAATGTCTCATCATTTTTTAACCGCATAAATCCCTCAAAGGCAGTCTGATACATTTTCTGCTCGTAAGCTATGTGGGAATAATAATATACTGCGGGGGGTGTGTACTCGGTATCAACATCCTTTATTTCGGAGAACATAAGAAGTGCCCTGGGTTTGTCTCCTTTAACATAAAGGGAATAGCCATAACGGAAGAAGTATTCAGGCAGTTTTCCTGATTCCAGTTTCTGCCGGTTAACAGTCTCATAGTACCCCGCAGCTTTCCTGTAGTTCTTATTTTGATAGAAATAATCCGCAAGTTCAAGCCTGGCATCATTTAACCTCGGACTTTCAGGGTGAGTTGCAATGTACATTATCATCCTGTACTCGGAATCAGGATTGAATAGTCTCAATGCTGCAAGTGCACTATAATATTCTGCTTCGGCAAGCAGGATATTGTTTGATTCATCCCCTTTCTTAACATACGAGTCAAAGATCCTGATAGCTGCCGGATATTTCTCCTTGTTGAATAATTCCATTCCTCTGTTAAATTCAGAGCTCAGCTCTCTGCCTGAAAATGAAACCTGCGAGTTGACCCGAAGAAAAAAGATGAAAATAAAAATGAATATAGAAATGAGTCTGGTTCTGTTCATAACTTATTCTTTTTTGCCTTTAAGTAGTTTGGTACGTTTGCCCCTGAAAATTTGAATAAGCTTATAACACATTAATAATAAGCCACATATAGTCATTTTTTGTTTTTTTGATTTCACGTAAAATTACAACTATTAAACGCCGCCGTCCGGGCTTTATTACTGTTTTTATTAACATATAAATGTTAATTATCAATTCTTTCATTATTTTGCATCTCAAATAAAAGTGAAATGCCGGAAAACCTGCCACTTGATGTCATTATTGACCTGAGAAACTGCAATATATGGCAACAGGATCACCTGGTATTGAGCAATGTAAACTTCAGCGTCAGAAAAGGTGAATTCATCTACCTGGTCGGGAAAGTTGGAAGCGGAAAAACGAGCCTTATCAAAACCATCAATGCTCAGCTGCCGCTCAGGGATGGAGTGGGAATTGTTGCCGGATTTGACCTGTTAAAAATAAGGAATAGCGAGATCCCGTTTCTGAGGAGAAAACTTGGAATAGTTTTTCAGGATTTTCAGTTACTCACCGACAGATCAGTAAATGAAAATCTTGAATTTGTGCTGAAGGCCACCGGGTGGAAAAACAAGAATGAAATTGGAACCAGGATAGCTGATGTTCTTGAAAAGGTCGGACTTGGACTTAAAGGATATAAGATGCCTCACCAGCTTTCAGGAGGAGAGCAGCAGCGAGTAGTAATTGGACGAGCACTCCTGAATGATCCGGATATAATCCTTGCGGATGAACCCACCGGGAACCTCGACCCTGAGACATCTGAAGGCATAATAAGGCTCCTTAAAGATATAAGTTCAACAGGCAGGGCAGTTATGGTCGCAACCCATAACTACACTATCCTGAAAAAATTTCCTTCAAAGACCTTTAAGTGCGAAAATGACAGGATAATTGAGGTCATGCAGGATGAGGAAATTGAGCTGGAAACATTATAGAAGGGGAGAAATTAAAGGCAGGGAACAGGAAGACAATCAATTCCATCCCTGGAAAGAAAGATTTATGATTTCAGGACTTCTGGTATTCAAGCATAAATTCAAACAGGTTCCTCCATTCTGCATGGTCAGGTGTATCGAGCAATGACGTATTGTGCCAGATACTTACAAACATACCTCCTGCCTTTCTGGTTTCATCAATAACTTTCTTAATAACTACCTTTGAATATTGCGGGTCAAGTTTTTTGTAATCCGACAACGTCACATCCATGATCTGGAAGGGTACTATAAGCAGACCTGTCTGCTTATCCTCAGCAATATCGTAGAAAAAAAACGGCCTCGCCAGACCAGCTCTGAATCCGGGCTCTTCAGGATAACCCATGGAGTAGTCTTCTGCAATACCTATATTTAATAAATTCCTGTACGAACCAGGTAAGATAATCCTTAAAAAGTGGAACCTGCTCAACAGGATTTCTTTCTTTAGTATTAATTTCAATCTGTCAGCTTCAGTTCTTAAAATCGATAAATCTGCGGAAGCCCTGAATGAAGGATGTATTCCTGTTATAAACTTTTCAGCAATAAGTTTTATCAATTTCCTGTACTCCTCATTTTTCCAGGAAGGGTTTTTTTCATATTCCGAATGGTCTGCAACTGGTATAAAGAACTTTGAGTCAATATTACTTTTTTCGACTATTTCGAAAATATAGTCGAAAACGTCGTAAGGATCCCTCCTGCCCTTTGCAACACAATTGTATCTGTCAGATACATTTCCCTTGCCTTCAGTAATATCATGGATAAATCCCCCAAGGCTTGCCATTATGCTTTTACCCAGATAGAAAAAAGGCTCGTCCGTGTCGATGGTCAACAGAGATTTGTATTCACTCCTTTTAAATACAAGAGTGCGGAATTTTTTTAACAAAGCTTTTGCAAACTCCTTTGTCCAGAGATCTACAACAGGTATGTCAAGAAATCCATGCCTAAATGCCAGAGATGATGAAGCTCTGAACCGCCCGTATACATCGGGTTGAAATTCAAGGTACTCCTCATACCGGGTGATCAGATAGAAAGATGCGCTGAAAATATCAAATGGAAGATCTGAATCTGGTGGAGTTTGGAAAAACATCGGCAATCCATTCCAGTCAGAAATCATGATTTCCCTGTCTGTTAAACCATTTTCAAAAAGCAGAGGATAGGGATTTATCTTAAAAGAACCTGTTATGTTCTCCGGTGAATAATTAATTACAGGATTTTTGCCAAGCTTTCGCTTATCTGTTACTATTTCCCATTCCAGGCCGAGAATATCCCCCAGTATTATTTCCGCAATATATCTAAGACGGGGTACACTGCTGGTTGTAAATATTTTAACAGGTCTCTGTTCCATATTTACAAATTTAATAAATAATTCAAACTAAGCCCTCATCAGGGATTGTTTATATAAGTGATCAAAAAAGCAGGATTTTGGTTGTTCAGCTGCGCTTCAGGTAAAATTCATCTTCTCAAATAGTCATCGTATAAAGACTGAAGATATGCTTTGCCGAATTTTCCGGCTGATTCAGGATCATTTCCTTCATTAATAACAGGTTTCCCCAGCTTATGATCATAAATATATCTGGAGCTGTCGGTTATAAAACCGAA
>DCVC01000193.1 GCA_002328625.1 Bacteroidales bacterium UBA2198 | reverse complement strand
CAAACAAACAGAATGATGCTTAACAAAATTAAAAACCTGCTCGATGAAGTTAACTCCATTTCAGCTTCAAACTCACAAGAGCTTGAGTCATTCAGGATAAAATATCTCGGTAAGAAAGGCATTATATCAGAGCTTTTTGAAGCTTTCAGGAGTGTCTCTGCAGAAGAAAAGAGGGAGGTTGGACAGAATCTGAACCAACTGAAACAGATTGCTCTGGAAAAGTATAATTCATTGAAATCACAACTTACTCTCAATGTAGATGGTGGAAGATCAGATGACCTTACCAGGCCGCCTTTTCCTTATTCACTTGGTTCGCGTCATCCTATTTCAATTGTACGGAAGGAGATTATTGATGTTTTTTCCAGAATTGGATTCATTGTTTCAGAAGGTCCTGAAATTGAGGATGATGACCATGTTTTTACAAAGCTTAACTTTGCTCCTGAGCATCCTGCCCGCGATATGCAGGACACTTTTTACATATCCCGTGCTTCTCATGAAGATTCAAGTCCTTCCGATATATTGCTTCGCACTCAGACATCTTCGGTACAGGTAAGAGTGATGCAGAATCAAAAACCTCCCATACGTACAATCTCACCCGGCAGGGTATTCCGTAATGAGCCAATATCTGCAAGGGCTCACTGTATCTTTCATCAGATCGAAGGATTATATATTGATGAAAATGTGTCATTTGCAGATCTGAAGCAAACACTTTTATTTTTTGCCAGGGAATTATATGGCAAAGAAACAGAGATAAGGCTTCGCCCTTCATATTTCCCCTTTACAGAACCATCGGCAGAGATGGATGTTAGCTGTAAAATCTGTAATGGCAGGGGTTGCAATGTGTGTAAATATACAGGCTGGCTTGAATTATTGGGGTGTGGAATGGTGCATCCCAATGTACTGGATTCTTGTAATATAGACAGCAGGAAATATACTGGTTTTGCATTTGGTATGGGTATTGAGCGTGCCGCTATGCTTAAATACCAGGTTAATGATCTGAGGCTTTATTTTGAAAATGATATAAGGTTTCTCGATCAGTTCAAAACGGCATTTTGATAAATAACAAAAGTGAACAAATACATAAAAGTCGGTGTTTACCTAATGATAATTTACAGAAATGAGAATGAAACAGCAGGATATTCATATTCCTTTGTGTAATACTTGTGCGTTTGAAACCGGTTCTATTTTTAAGCATCTTACACGTGAAGAAACAGATTTATTAAATTACGAAAAGGATTTCCGCCAGTACAAGAGGGGAGATGTGCTGTATCACGAAGGAACAAGGATAAATGGATTTTACTGTATAAACAAGGGCATCATTAAGGTTTATAAAACTGGTTTTGACGGAAAAGAGCAGATAATAAGATTTGCAAAGTCTGGTGATATCATTGCATATCGCAGCGTCCTCAGTAACGAGGTTGCCTGTACGTCGGCAAAGGTGATTGAAGAATGCCAGGTCTGTTTTATCCCATCTGAAATTCTCTCCTCATTTATTAAAACTAATCCCGGTTTTGCTCTTGAACTTATGAAGCTTGCATGTCATGAACTTGGTGAAGCTAATTCATTTATTACTGATATTGCTCAAAAGACTGTCAGAGAGCGACTTGCAGAGATTCTGCTTTTACTTGCCAATGATTTTGGTCTTGATGATCAAAATTATCTGGGGATTTCACTTACCCGCGAAGAATTAGCCAATATAGTTGGTACCGCCACTGAATCAGTTATCAGATTGTTGTCGGAATTCAAAAGCGACATGTTGGTCGAATTAAATGGCAGAAAAATAAAACTTGTTAATCCAAAAGGTCTCAGGAAAATAAGCAATGTTTTTAATTAGCACTTTTCAAAACAGTGTTCCCGACAGGTTCCTTCCAAAATGTTTTCCAAGGTGCCGGTAGGCGTGTTCAGTTGTTTCTCTGCCTCTTGGTGTTCGTTTTAAAAAGCCCTCTTTGATAAGAAATGGTTCATATACCTCCTCGATTGTTCCGCTTTCTTCCCCCACCGCAGTAGAAATAGTATTAATTCCGACAGGGCCTCCGTTAAATTTATCAATTATAGTGCTCAGAATTTTGTTGTCCATCTCGTCAAGACCGTGCTGATCGATATTTAATTCTTTAAGTCCATATTTTGTGATTTCTATATCAATATGGCCCGTACCCTTTACCTGCGCAAAATCTCTTATTCTCCTCAACAATGCGTTTGCAATCCGCGGAGTTCCCCGGCTTCGTTTTGCTATCTCAACGGCTGCTTCGTCATCTATCCTGATATTAAGAATCCCGGCAGATCTTTTGACAATTCCCGTCAGCACATCATGATCATAATACTCCAGATGAAACTTTATTCCAAACCGTGCCCTGAGAGGACTTGTCAACAATCCTGATCTTGTTGTTGCACCAATAAGAGTGAAGTTATTCAGTGTCAGTTGAACTGATCTGGCACTTGGTCCCTTGTCAATCATAATATCAATCTGAAAATCCTCCATTGCTGAATAAAGGTATTCCTCCACAACCGGGCTTAATCTGTGAATTTCATCAATAAAGAGCACGTCTCCTTCCTGCAGATTTGTAAGCAATCCTGCCAGATCACCCGGTTTATCAAGCACAGGACCTGAGGTTACTTTGAGATTTACCTGCAATTCGTTGGAAATTATTGTTGCAAGAGTTGTTTTGCCGAGGCCCGGGGGTCCATGCAAAAGAACATGATCGAGAGATTCTCCCCGCTGTTTTGCTGCAGTCACAAAAACAATCAGATTATCTATTATCTGCCTTTGCCCTTTGAAGTCAATAAAATTCAGTGGCCTCAGTTGTCTTTCAAATTCCCTGTCCGCAGCAGTAATATTGTTTTTTCTGATATTGAAATTATCTTCCATTTAGCAAAGCAACTATTTAATAA
>DCVC01000242.1 GCA_002328625.1 Bacteroidales bacterium UBA2198 | reverse complement strand
TTCTGGAGCGGTACATTTTGTTGGGCTATTGTGCCCATTGTTGCCGCCATTAGCAAACATTTTATAAGAATTAGCTTTTTCATTTTGATTCTTCCTTTCGTTTTATGTTGAAACTGAGTTTAATGTTTTTGTCGTTTTATTCCTTCGGCCTCAGCGCTTCGATGCTTTTGGCGGAGCCTCCTTACTTTTTCTCCAGTTGTTTCAACATCTTTTTGGCATTCTCATTATTCGGGTTCATCTCCAGCGTTTTTTCAAAGTTTTTACAATCTTGTTCATATCAGTAATTACCTTTATTCTCCAGGATATCCATCAGGATTGGCGCTAAATATATAAACCAAATATCGCTTTTAGAATCTTTTGTTTCGCCCATAAGCACAACTGCAAGCTTTTTCTTGGGTTTAATCAGTATGTGAGCTCTGGGTTTTCCGTTTGAGCCTGAATGTCCTATTACCAGGTCATCGGTTCCAACTCTATTTCCGCCCCAGCCTAAGCTTTCATAACCACCTTTCCCAATCAGGATATCATCAAATTCTTTCTCAGAGATGTACTTGTTATTAATTATTGCTTCCGCAAATTTTGCAAAATCCCTTGTTGTAGAATGAATTCTTGCTCCAGGTGCCCTGTATGTTTCTTCGGCCCAGAACGATTCTACACCGACAGGCTTACCAATATATTTCTTGACCAAATCAGAAAATGATACTCCCGTTATTTCTTCCATGACTTCCCCCAGGACACTATATCCATTGGTTGTGTATTCAAATTTCTCTCCTGGTTTAAACTGAAGATTAAGTTTACCCTTTAAAAAGAGTGGTTTATCAATATGAGGTATTCCGCTGTGGTGAGTTAAGAGATGCCTGAAGGTAATCTCATCATTTGCATATTTTTTCGGCATTACATTATTGTATTTCTTTGAATAGGCTGAAATAGGATCATCAACGTTTTTAATTTTTCTTTCGCGTAACAGTTGCATGAAAATGATACTTGTTACAGGTTTTGAAACTGAGGCATAAACAGCATCCTCGTCAATCATATTTTTGTTTCCGTATGATCTCAGGTAAGCAATTTTACCTTCTTTAATAGCACCAAGCGTCAACCAATTGTGGTGTATAAGGAAATCGAACATCCTGTCATCCAGTTTAGCCCTTGTTTTTTCATCAAGGGTATTAAGAGAAGTCATCCCTGCAAAGTTCTCGAAGCAGTAATCTTCGGGTATTTTTCCGTAAGCATCAATGGCATCTTTTGCCCCGGCAGATCTTAGGATGTCTATAAACCTTTTGTTATTGTACAGGTATGCAATATGTAAAGGTGTCATATTCTTCTCATCCCCCCGACTTAATAAGTTTTTATTCGATTTTAGCAGATGATCGAAATATTCTGCTTTGTCTCTTTTAACGATGTAGTGCATTGGATAAATAATCAGCTCTATAATTGAATAGTATCTCAGTTTTATCGCTTCAATTCCCAGTTTGTAATTTGTATTACCTGTCTTGATTTCGTAGTTATGCTGATTTTTGCTTAAATAGAGCAGTTCAGCAGATTGAACATCATTGTGCTTAATGGCATAATCGAGAAGTGAGATGGAATCAGGAATGAGCTTCCAGATATCTGCGTTTTGCTCCAGTAGTGTTTTTATTGCAATATATTTTCTGTGTTTCACTGCTAAATGCAAAGGGGTAAAACCGCTATCATCGGGTTGATCGAGAGGAATGCCCTTACTGATCAAATAAACCAACGAAGCAGAATCGCCTTCAGCACATGCACGATGAATAAATGTTCTCCCCAGAGAATCCTTTATAGCCAATTCATGAACAGGTAGTTGCTTTATTCTTTCAAGAGTATTTGTAATTTTCTCATTGCTTTTCTGCTTACAACAGAACATCAGAGTCAGAACTAATCCAACAAATAAAAAAACCATGAGTTTCATTATATTGATTTTCATCAGCTTTATTAATTGATAATTGAGTTACTCCAGAGGGGTATCTCCGGTTTAGTCTTTTGTCATTACAAGCTGTGGATTCGCTTCAACAAGAGCTTTGACCTGATCCAGGTTATTTTTCTCAATGGCATCGAAGACCTCCTGACATCCGGTTGCAGTTGAATCAAATAAAATGACTGCTCTAAGGATAAAAAGTTTAAAGGGTTTCATTGCATTTATTTCTTGTCATAACAGCACCATTAGTAAAAAACCAATGATAGTTTTCATATTCACTTTCTATTTTAATAGTCTAAGAACCAATTATTTGTTCTCACTTGCGAATGAGAAATGCTGCTGGACAACGATCCATTTCCCGTTCCTTTTTTCAAGTACACCCGTCCATCTTGCATTTTCCCAGCTGGCAGGCTGACCTTTCCACTCATTGATATCGTCGAGATAACAGAAGAACCATGCGACTTCCTTGTTCTCAGAGAAGTTGATATGCAGATCACGAAGTTCATGCCTGATCGCTTTAAAGTTTGGGTTTCCCCAGAAACCGGAATCCTTCCTTACTTCATTAAAGCCGAATTTCACTCTTTCATAGGGAGTTACGTTGATGAAATCAGAATCATTGGCAATGCTCCCGTAAAACAGATCAAAGTCCTTTGTGACAGCCCAGATAAAAATATTATCCATTGTCTGTTTCACAAGCTGAATTTCTTTGTCATCATTAAAAACCTGCTCAACTGCTTTATCATGACACGATGAGAAAGCTATAATGATAATAAGCGTGATAAGGATTCTGATTGTCGGTTTTCCGGAAGGAGAACCTTCCCAAGGACCCAGATCGGCCAGCTTATGAGATATGTGAGAATAAAATAGAACCACCAATTATTATTTGAAAGGATTTTTTTCATTTTTTATACATTTTAACCTATCGGAAATTTATGAATACAATTTCCAAAAATATCTGAAAATGAATTAAATGAAATTTACAGATTGTAAATATGAATTTCCAGTCTGACCTGAAATGCTTACAGTTGGTCAGAAGAATTATTGTGTATTTAATAGGGATTTATTGAAGATCTTTTAACGCAGGCAGTATGTATGCTTCAAACAGAAATGGCCCCACAAGTGGAGTGCCGAAATTATTTTCAGTGAAAGCAACTATCAGGTTGTATTCGGGGATAATGAACATATACTGTCCTCCGGCCCCCTGGGCTGAAATTACCCTGGTCGTTTTGTTATCTGATATTCTCATTTCCTTTATCCACCAGAAATAGCCATAACTGTGGTCGCTGAACGTGGTTTCGAAATATGGTTCGAAGCTCCTGCGGAGCCATTCTTCCGGGACAATGTTT
>DCVC01000231.1 GCA_002328625.1 Bacteroidales bacterium UBA2198 | reverse complement strand
CGCATCACGCAGGGCGTGAGGGCCGCCGGTTAGAGACGATAGTGGTTATAAATTTTTCGGGGTGTGGTCACGCAAAGCGTGATAAACTCCGTTGGAAGCGCATCACGCAGGGCGTGAGGGCCGTCAGTTAGAGACGATAGTGGTTATAAATCGGGGTGTGGCGCAGTTGGAAGCGCACTAGCATGGGGTGCTAGGGGTCGCCAGTTCGAGTCTGGCCACCCCGACAAAATGAGGATCAGGGAGTCAGATTTACAATGGCTCCTTATTATTTTATCGAAAAGATTTTTACAGGCAACCATTAGCTATATATGAAACATATTTTCTTGCTCCGGGAGAAAATAAGGCTTAACTTTGTTGGCATAGTCAGTAAATCAGATAAAGTCTGGTGATTTGGAAAATAGCATTTGAGAGTATTTTACCATAACAAAGAGAAATTAATTGTGCTCAGCAATCTTTTAAACGGGTAATGAAACTTGTCTCCAATGAGGAAAATAATATTTCTTCTTCTGTTACTCGATATTTCCACAACTGCCTATAACCAGACTATCAGAGGTGCCATACATGACGAACTGACCAGAAGTCCGATACACTTCTCAGCAATCTATTTTAACGGGACATTTGCAGGTACTCATTCCGATCAAAACGGTTATTTTGAACTTGACATTTCAAAGAATATATCAAAACCATTAACAGTGAGTGCACTGGGTTACTACTCCATTACAGTCACCGACCTTGTATCTGATAAATTCTACAGGATTTATCTGACCCCTAAAATATTTGAACTGAACGAAGTAATAATAAGTGCAAAAGGCAAAGGGAAAGCCAGAAGGGAAAGAAATGCAAACTTAAAATCATTCAGGGACGATTTTCTGGGAACAACATTCAATGCACAAAAATGTAAAGTCACAAATGAAAATGACATAACATTCAAATATGACTACAACACTGATACGTTGAAAGCATATTCACTGAAGCCAATTCTGATTGAAAATGGTGCCCTGGGTTACAGGATCTCTTATTACCTCGACAAATTTGAATCATGTAAAAAAGATAATTACCTGCTCTATTCCGGCAGTATTGTTTTTCGCGAAGATCTGACGGCAAACGAAAATCAGAAAAAGAGATATGAAAGAAGAAGAAAAATTGTATACCTGGGATCGAGAATGCATTTCTTCAGAAGTCTCTGGAAAAATGATCTGGAATCTTCAGGGTATTCGGTTCTGGATTCCACTTACAAAAAACTCAACTACGAAAACTTCGTGACTCAATCTGATACTCTGGCAAGGTATATTACTCACTACAAAAAGCTGTTTATTGCATATTATACAAAAGATCCTGAGACTTCGGTCATGATGGTAAAGGATAGTGTTTACTTTGACAGAGATGGGTATTTCGATGCTTTTGGAATAAGATGGAACGGCGAAATGGCTAAATACCGCATTGCAGACTGCCTGCCATTTGAATATTCAATTGAATATTAAATCGCTGATGCTGACAATTATTCTGGCGAAACTATCTTTCCTTTATCAATCCAAGCATGAGGCCAAATTCAATAAAAAACTTTAACAGTCTTGAGATGATCGGGAAAGGGAGTTTGTCTAAGAACCTCATTCCCGGGAATATGACTTTTTTGAACATCAGTGCCTGACAGCTTATTTTTTCAGATTTTTTTTGATCTTTCAATCAGCAGGGCAATTCCGATCTTGGAACCGACCAGCATACGATAGAATAAAAAAAAGTAGAGAACCACCGTCATCAGATTTGTATGATAAGCCTTAAATGCAGTTGGGATACCTGCTGTGATCCAGAACACATATGGATTGGGATTAAGGAAATTTGCAGTTATACCTTTCTTCAGCGATTCAGGCTTATGCTCTTCCGTATCAGAGCCCAATCCTTTGGTTTTCAATGTTTTGTACCCCGGATAACAGAAATAGAGGCCTCCGAGAATGGAAATGATACCAAGCAGGATGTTGTAATTTGATAGCAGGGAAAAAACAAATGATGCAATAAGAATAATGGGTATATCAGTTATTAATGGTGCAATTGCGATCTTTATACCCTCTTTCCTGTCATACTTTAAGGTTTCCGTTATAACAAGGGTGAGCAGTGGACCTGGAGACAAACCTGCTGTTAGTCCGAAAACTGTCCCCATGGTAAGCAAAGCAAAGGAAAAGGTCTCTATCATATAAGGTTATAAAAATTTCCAATACTTTTTCTATTTCCCATCATGGAATCAATGCTGTAAAATGCTTATTCTGCCTTATAATTCCTGCAATATATTCAGTTGTTTCCCCGTTTACAATGTAACAAACCGGGATGAGCGATGAAAAATAAGAAATATAACAATTCAAAGGACATCAAATTCGTCAGGATTGATAATTCCACATGGATCGAAACCGACATTTGGGTACCTGATGAGGTAGCCCGACTCCAGTTTCTCCAGAAGATCCGGTTAATAAAGCCGGGAGCCTTCCAGGAAAAGACCAAAAACGAATTTAACAGAAGAGCCTGATGAGTTATCAGGCGGCTTAATTTCTGATAGAACTTAAAGCTGTCAGGAGTACGAATCATCCATCCTGCCACGGTTTTCTTCAAAGGCAGATTACAAAAACTTGCATTGACCTCAACACAAATCAAATGGTATGAACCCCAGAGCAAGCTCTGGACTCAAAGAACGGTGCAAGCACCGAGGAATCAGACCTATCCTTCGCGTCCGCCGAAGCTTTAAGCGAAGGCGGATTGAATTTTGTTGTATAATATTCAAGATACTTATCAGGACTCATCTGTGCGGGATAGAAGATCCCTGATCAGTGCCTGTAACTTCAATATGAAGTACCGATAAACAAATCAAACTGTTTCATCACCCGTATCCAAAATAATATAAGGAAATGTTAACAGGCTTCCGGTTACTGATGGTTTTGTTCAGAATGACGATCGCCTATTATGTTCTCTTACCAAACCCAGTATTACTCCAAACTCCCCACCAAAGACTGATCTGATTGAGTTCAAATTGGTGTGTAACAACACCTGTAAACCTGCAAACCGGGTCAGTGGGAATTCTATTTTCCCTCTTAATGAAAATCCAACGGTGGTACTATTATTATGAGTCACTTCGTAATTACTTCCGAAATAAGGAAAAAGAGGATTCTCTACAGGAGTGAATTCTGCAACCTTTGCAAATACAAGTGACGGGCCAAATTCAATACCAAATCTTATCAGTTTTAAGCCGGTCGGAAACTCTTTTACAGCATTGATCGTTAAAACTACTATATCATCAGTCGGAAGTCCGTTCGTAAGAAATGGCACAAATAACACTAAATCAACATAATCGTTTGGCAGATTCTTTGCCGACAGATAATTAGGATTATACCTTATGCTTGCTCCCCAGTTGTTTGACAGAATAAAGGTCCCGTCAACTGATACTCCCGCACCTGAATTACAGACTCCTATGCCAAGACCTGAATAAATATTGGCCAGTTTTGTTTTTCTGTCCGTTAAATTATCAGTTTGAGAAAAAACACAATTTGATATAAGGCAAACTAGTGTTATAAGGTAAATACTTC
>DCVC01000324.1 GCA_002328625.1 Bacteroidales bacterium UBA2198 | reverse complement strand
GCGGTGGCGGAGTCCAGTATATTCTCGTTAATGAATCAGGTGAAGCTGTTGGAGAATATACCCTGAAAAGAGGAGTGTATCCTCTCCTGGAAAAGATAACTCTAACTACCTGCCCCCTTGGCAATAAACCGCCTATTGAACGGGAAGTTGAAATTAAAATACGAGGCCTTGAAATCACTGTGGAATCCTATAAAAAGGTAATAGATGTCGGAGAGCAGACAAGAATTGCAATCGACCTCCACGAAATAGATCCTGATGGTTTTAAGTACCCGGCTATCAGGCAGGAAGTGGAAATAAAAGTAACCGGACTCGTTGACGGCTCTGTCTACCCCATTGGCAAGGTTACTGTTGACGATATGGGTGTTGCATGGCTCGATTATAAAGCCGGCCAGCAGGACAAGCAGATTAAAATAACCGCAATCTTCACTCCGCCCGGATACCCGGAAACGGTAATGGGCGAAGCAACTATAACAGTCAGAAAAGAGGAAGGAGATTTCAATGGCACCATCATGTACCAGAGGCAGGTTCACTGGAAAGATGAGTCGAGATCAACTTACAGCAACGTTTCAGTAACGGTCGATCTGGTTGAGAATGCATCTATAAATGTCGCTGCAAAATATCTTCGCACAATAAGCAACAGTACGGGTGTCTATGAACTTTTCGGCACCGAAAGCCTCTCAGGGAACTTTTCGGTGACAATGAAAAAGGTATCAGTTATTACTGACCACCAGGGTAACTGGACAAAAATCGTCGACACATGGCAGGGTGATGAAATGCTTGACCCTGAAACCGCAGGCAATATCCTGCTGACTATTGAACCGAAAAAGAAAAAATATACACTTCAACCCCAATTATATTTCCCTTCCTTTGATGGCCAGACAGTGACAACCACCTCAGAAGGTGGACACATGGTTACGGATCCCGGATCATGGGCATGCAACGCCAGCTTCGAGTTTGAAGGCTATACCGACGGCAATTCGGTTAATGACAGCTGGTCGGAACCAGCAATAGGCAACATAGCTGTTTCACCCCAGTCCGGATTAATTTCAGGAGCCACCTGGAACTGGAGCATGAGCAGAGCAAAAAAGAAAAATAAATAATATGTTCTATTTAAACCAATTATACCTTAACCTAAAAACACTTGGAAAATGGTTAAAAGAATTATCATAACCTGCCTCTTAACTAATTTGTTGTCAATTGTCAGCTTGAAAGCCCAGGAAACATATTGCTGTCAGAGAATATTAATGTTCCCGTCATTTCCTATGCCGGAGGGACAGGAGCATGATTTGTCACGGGCTATCTCATTTTTATGGATCAGTATGATTAACAAGACCGGGGCTCATGAGTTGGGGAAATGTCCCCTTCCTATTGAAATCAGATCCTGGGACGGAAGCCAGGAAGTTGATAGTCTAGACGAGAATATGAAGGCAGCCACTCAAAAAACACAGGCTAATTATCTTTCTGACGAAGAAGCAAGAAAAGGTGCCGACTACATCTGGAAGGGCAAACTTGAACTTCTGTCAATTGATAAGATCATTCCGGGAGAATGGGAAGATGCATATATTGATGAGCATACCAAGCCAGGCGCAAAGCATTATGAACCCGGATATGCCATTGGCAAATGGCGTTTTACAATACAACTATATAATCCATTCTGGGATGAAGTCGTCAAAGAGGCTTCTACTTCCGTATGGGAAGGAGACGGAGACCTTGATGAACCGTATGTTAATCTTTACTCTCATAACTTTAGTAATCTGAAAGAAATAATTCTTGAGTATGAGAAAGCTCCCAAAAAAGCAGAATTCGAAAGCGAAGTAATATTGGTTGACCCTGAAAGACCAAAAAGGATCACTTTCAAGGTGACCGGTCAAAAAGGAGATAAACCCCAAAAATGGCAACGACTTGCTGTAAAGGTTGATTTTGGCACACTAACCAATGGAACACCTTGCTGTGAAATAGGTGAGGATGCCAAATTCTATTCCTTCATGTGCGAAGAGGGGGAGATCACGCTAGAATATAAAGCACCGAATCCCGATAAGGCTACTTTTGATCACCTAACAGTTTATAACGGATGTCATATTAAAGATCCTGAAACAATCCCAATGACAAATGTAGATATCCAGGATGAAATAGGCGCAGTGGATATAGCTCTTATAAATGAAGGCTATTCGGGAACTATTACCATCACCAGAAACTGGGACTATACCGATCGCGATCCTGCAGCCAGGCACACAGGATCTCATTCCGTTACTTACAAGGCAGTCTTTACTCCGATAAAGGAAATGGAAGGCCTGGAAGGCCAGCCGATTACGATCTATAAGGCCAGCAAAGCTAACGGTACATGGAACTTTAACGAGAATTCTTATTGCCTGTCAAAGGATTGCGAATGCAAGGGGCTTTCCAGGCAGGAATTTGGCAGTGGAAACGTGTCACAGATCGTACTGGAAAACATGATACTTATTACCAGCATTTTCCCGACAGATAACCAGTATGTAGCCAGCCAGCTGAAACAATTCGGACTGGAAAACTGGTATGATATCGGTACTCACACCCAGGAAACCCCGACAACTACAAAGTCACTGCATAAAAAGGGTCAATACAGCCCTTGTGTCTGGTATGAGAGCACCTCCAGTACTATCCTTCCAGATGTCCATATCCGCTACAAACTGAAGGATCAAAAATACCTGAGAGGCTCACGAACATGGTCATCATCCTTTGGAACTGAAAGTGTCTCTGTCAGTGATATGACAGAGGCGATATATGAACAAAAAGCTTATGAACCGGATAAGCCCGGCAATGATTTCACCTATACGGTAACATGGGATCTGAAGGCGCTCAAATGATGTAAGAAATTAAAAATATATGTTATGAAAAATTTATTTATGCTTTCAACATGTTTCTTTCTTGTCTTTTATCTAGCAACCCCACAGGAGGGTTCAATGAAGCTGTACGGCATCAGATCGGGCATCATCGAGTACTCCTACTCTGGCGACAAGGTGGGGAAGGGAACTCTCTACTTCAGCGACTACGGGTTGAAGAGTGCAATGTACACCGAGGTGATCACAAACGGCGAGCAGACCAAAGGCTGGGTGGTGACCACAGGAGATACCCAGTTTATGTGGGACCCTTCCAGACCCGATGAGGGGATGAAGGCTCAAAACCCTATGGTGGCATGGATGAAGGAGGCAGCAAAAGGCAGTCTCGATGCCTTTTATGAAACAACCTATTCCCAGATAGGCTTCACCAAAGGACAAAACGAAACATTCCTGGGAAAGAACTGCATGACCATGAAGGGCGATATGGGAAAACTGTTATTCTGGAACGGGATAATGATGTATATGGACATGAAAATGGGTGCCTTTAACTCGCACCAGGAGGTGACATC
>DCVC01000114.1 GCA_002328625.1 Bacteroidales bacterium UBA2198 | reverse complement strand
CCTCCTGCAAATGTATTTGATGTGTTATGTGGTTTTAAAATAAGACGGGAATCCAGATCATCAATGAAGATACCTTTATTCTCCCAGCTCCTGCCTCCGTCAGTTGATTTCATAATGCCAATTCTGCAGACAGCAGCAGGGCTCTCCGGACCCAGGAGTCCCTGCGGCCAGTTTACGTTTTTATAACCCTTTCCTGTGACAGGATCATAAGGCAATGTTGAAGGGTAGTTTTCATTATGGTAAACAGCATAAAGAGTTCTGCCTGTTTTATCTACGGGATCCTGATAAACAGTTTCAAACCATACGGCCCCGTGAAGGCCCTCCTCTCCGGGTGGTACATTCTGCGGCATTACCGGATTGGTAAAATCCCCGGGAGCACTCATAAAAGCCTCTTCAGCATTCCTGCCATCTGCGAACATGAGATGTTCAGCATCGCCCCACAGGGGATCTTCACCATATTTGCCCGGAAAGATCCTGAAGGTATCACCTATCCATGCTTCTGCCATATTACAATCGACAAATGAGTTAAATATTACCTTTTCGGCGGGTATTAATTGGAATTCCGGATTGAAACTCTGTGTATTATCCCTGCATGAAAAAATAAAACATAAACTAATAACCGAAAGAATCTTAATTGTTTTCATAAAAGTGACATCCGTTTAAATTTAAACCTGTTGTTAAGTACAGTCTCCTATGGTGTTACTTCACTACAGTGTTTTAAAGAATCATTGCCTTTTTCAATTGAGAAAATCCAAAATATGAAATAATTTGAACAATTGCACCATCCTTCTTTATAATTATTATTTTTAGCGTTACAATTCATAATACTCATAATCAAAAATACCAACAATGAAAAAACTTCTTTTTCTTACCCTGATTTTTTGCATTGCTGCTGTATGCAGTATGGCGCAATATGGCAACTTAAGGGTGATTGTGATTGGAGCTCATCCTGACGATTGTGATGATATTGCAGGTGGTACGGCAATTTTATATTCAAAGCTTGGCTGTCAGGTGAGATTCGTTTCAATGACTAATGGTGATGCAGGTCATCAGTCAATGGGTGGCGGTGTTCTCGCAAAAAGAAGGATGCTTGAAGCGCAGGAGGCCGGAAAAAGGTTTGGCGTGGAATATCTTGTGATGGATAACCATGACGGAGAGCTTATGCCTACTCTTGAAAACAGGTTGAAAGTGATCAGGGAGATCAGGAACTGGAATGCCGACATTGTTATTACACATCCTACTGACGATTACCACCCCGATCACAGATACACAAGCATCCTGGTGCAGGATGCCTCCTATATGGTAATTGTTCCCAATGTTGCACCCGACACACCTCCTTTGAAAAAGAACCCGGTATTCTTGTATCCCGGTTTCTCCTCTCCGGAAATTGCTGTGGATATAGACGCTGTTTATGACCAGAAGATCTATGCCATGACGGCTCATGAATCGCAGTTTTTTGAATGGATCCCATGGACTGAAGGTATTCTTGACCAGGTTCCTTCGGGCAGGGAGGAGAGACAGAAGTTCCTTGCGAAGTGGTATCCCCCTGTTAATGAACCTGTAAAAAGCTGCCTGAAGAAATGGTATGGTGCTTCGAAAGGCGATAAGGTAGTTTATGCCGAGACCTTCAGGTATGCGCCATTCAGCAGACGCCCATCGGATGAGGAGACCAGGAAATTGTTCCCAATGATCAAACAATAATAACCATGGATACATCACGTCGTTCATTTATCCGGAAAGCAGCACTTGTAACAGCAGCGACCGGGTTAGGTATATCATGTTCCGAGGGCAGGAAGACACCCGTTGCGAGGAATGCTGATGTACTAAAAAAGATACGCAGGAACAGAATAGGTGTTTCAACCTATTCGTTCTGGCAGTTTAATGGCCCCAAAGAAAACTCACCCATTGAGGATTGCATCGAAAAAGCGGCAATTATGGGTTTTGACGGGATTGAGTTCCTGCTGATGCAGATGCAGTCGGAAGAGAACAGCTATCTCCAGAAACTTAAACGTCAGGCATTTCACGCCGGGCTTGATCTTATGGGCTTTTCCACACACCAGGGATTTGTCTATCCTGATAAGGAAACAAGAGATTCAGAGGTGGCAAAATCCATACGGCAAATAGAACTGGCCTATCAGCTTGGAATCCCGACTATGCGGCTGAATACAGGAAGGTGGAACACAACAAAATCGTTTGATGATCTGATGGCCAATAAAGGCATAGAACCTATCCTTGAAGGATACACTCTGGACCAGGGTTTTGACTGGGTAATTGATTCAATATGGCAATTGATTCCCACTGCAGAGAAGTGCGGTGTTGTACTTGGTCTTGAGAATCACTGGGGACTGGGCCGTACTGCTGAAGGTGTTTTGAGAATTGTAAATGCAATAGACTCTCCATGGCTGCAAATTACATCCGATACCGGCAATTTTCTTGAAAGCCAGTATGAACAACTGGAGATGATGGCGCCAAAGACGTTCCTGATTCAGGCCAAGACCTATTTCGGAGGAGGAAAATGGTACACTTTGGATATTGATTATAAACGTGTTGCTGATATTTTCAGCAAGGTCAACTACCAGGGATACGTCTCCATTGAATTTGAGGGCAACGAAGATCCTCTTACCGCTATCCCCAAAAGCCTTGATTTGATAAGAGAAGCCTTTACATGGGAAGCCTGATGGGGATTAATTACCCGTGGTAATTTTAAAAGTTCCCTTCAGTTCTTCGCTCTCTTTATAACCATATCTTACAGCCTTTACCCGGACATTAACTGTGCCGGATTTCAGATTAAGCGGGCCTGCATACAGCAGCCAATGTGGATCTGATTTCTCTTCAAGTGTATAAACAATCGATGATCCATGAGTCGGACAATAGAAACTCAAAGTCATCGGTGAAGAAAAAGTTCCTCCTGAACGGTAATTCTTTAAGGATCTGTCCTCCGGAGCATTGACAACAAAATATGGCATATCGGTAACAGGCTGAA
>DCVC01000068.1 GCA_002328625.1 Bacteroidales bacterium UBA2198 | reverse complement strand
TCTGATCATTTTGCTCTTCTGATATACACAGGTTTTCTTCTGACTGTTATCGATTTTACTGTTCTAATGGTTTCAGAACAAGTAATCCGGAAAGAAAACTATAATAATACATTTTTCTGATTTAAGTCAATGAAGCAGGTTATTTTTCTGCTCTTATTTCAAAAGGATCACCGGCTGTTTTTATTTCAATCTTGAGAGTTCCCTTATTATCTTCCGGGAACCTGCAACCGACAGAGAAGTCATGTCCGCCGCTGCCGATTCTGAAAGCATCCTTATCTATCGGAATAGTTTTGATCAGATGCCAGTTTTCCGTATAAATACCTGCACGGTCTCCTCCTTCATATTGAAGGTTCTCCCCAGGTCTGATCTCAACCGGAAGTGATATCATCTTATGATTGTCAATCTCTATCGATATATCTCTTGCAGGTCCGTCTTTAACTGTAAGTATAAAACCGGCATTCTGTTCACCGAAAGGATTGTTGAACCGGAATTCAGTAGATAAAGGCTGTCCGGGCTGAAGCTCCCTGTGAGAATGTTCAAATCTTTTCACTTCATACCGGACAAGCTGCCATTGATTTTCTCCAGTTGTCTTAAGAGTGAATTCATTCCTGATGTTTTCCATACTTTTCTTCTGTTCAGCGCTGAATGCCCCGCTCATCCTTGCTTTTTCCCATTCCCTTATCTTTTCAAGGATCTGATCGCTGTATCCGTTCCGTTCAAATACAAGGGGATCTGTGACAAGGGCATAACCCGCATCGAATGCAGCACTTCTCGCGAGCATCCATTCTATATCCTCAATGCTTGTCGAAGGTCTCATTCTGAACCACCCCAGCATGCAGGGGATGAAGTTTCTTCTGAAGTAATCCTGGTTAAGCAGCCGGTATTCAGTCTGGCTTTCTCGGAATCCTGCATACCATGGTTCCCCCCAATTCATCCTTGTGAACATATGCCAGAAGTAATGTCCCGGAGTACTGGCATCCATAATATAGTCGTTCCTGATTTCAGGGTCAAGATTGTCGTACCACTTCTTTACAAAAAGAAGTTCCCCGTATTTACCCATTCCCGTTGAACTGTTGCCCTCCAGGCCGTCAAATGAGATCTGTTTGAGCCCTGTTCTGTTAAATAGTTCTGCCAATCTTTCCGATACCTCCGCAGAAAGGTCATTATCGGTCAGGAATACCTTGTACGCATGATCAGCCAGCTTTGAAACAGCTTCTCCTTTTCTGAATGAAGAAGCCCTTGTTCCAAAAGCACCGCGCCGGCAGCCTGTCAATGCCCACTGTCCGGATTCTGTAACACTGTCATACCTGATGAGTTCGTCTCCGATCATTACCGTGTGAAGTGTATTGTTTTTCATCTGGTTGAAAAACGACGGATCTGAAACCGGAACAACTTTAGCATCTGATGAAATATCCTCTGTGAGAAAAGCACTGCCAACCTTTGCCAGTCTGCTGTCGGGATCAGGAGTAACGTACGGATCATTGGTCGTAATGAAATTTGATAATGTGTGTAGACCAACCCTGATGCCTTGAGATTCAGCCTCATCGACAATTGCAGCGAGATCCTCCCATGTCATATTGTACCTCAGTTTGAAATGACCCCAGGTTTCAAACGGCTCTCCGTGATACAGGTATTTCAGTCCTGCTTTTTTAGTCAGTTCAATAGCTTTCTTATAGTTATGAGGCGTAAAATCCTGGATCAGATAGGCCGAAACAGCCCTTTTTGAACGTTTGGCCCAGACACCGTCAAGTGTGGGGTGGGGCAAGCCTTCATCAAGTTCAATCTTTTCTATAATATTAAGTACCTCATCAGGACTGCAGCCGAAAAGGGCAATTTTTGACCCTTCCGGTCCCCCGTCATTGAAAGCGGGTGCAACGTACTTTTCATGCTGCATTGCAGACACTGTCCTTTCGTCTGTCCGGGAGCGGGTATATGCATTCAGTGAACTGCCAAATAATTCAGGTCTTGCAGTATTCCCCCTGTACAGTATTTTAACTGAATCGGCCACATCTACCAGACTCGTGGTTGCGAAAATATCGTAACCTGTAAAGCTGTCATCTTCATTTTCAGGATGTCCCCCAAGTGTCCGGGGATTCAGAGCCTGTATCCCTGCAGCGAATACTGTATCCCTGACAACGCCAATCGTCTCTCCTACCGTTTGCCTGATAGAAGTATTAAACGGTCCCCACATGACAAATTCAACCTTTTCCTTATCGGACAATTGAATAAGTTCAAACGTGATATAGGAGCCCTTGGTTTCAACTTTTATGCTTGCTGAAATACCGGCATCTTTAAAATCAAGGGTGTATAAATCATCAGAATTTGAAATTGAAGAAGGAGTGTGTAAAAGACCGTTTAATCTTATTGTCATAAGAGGCGATAATTGTTCCCTGGCAAGATATTCTTTCCCGTTGTCCTTATATTTCAGGGAAGCCAGCATACCATTCCCGGAAATCTTCAGGTTTATCTTGTCAGTTTCCAGGTTATGGTATTTCTGACAACCTGAAATTGTAACAATTGTTACAAATAGAACGAGCATGTAAACTCCCGGTTTGCGGTTCATATGATGTATATTTGATTTGGTTCATGTAAAGATATGCACAGAAAGCAGATTACAGATAATCACTTAAATTGTTTTGGTAATATCTGCACCAGGGCAAAATAGATTATATTTCATTGTTCTCTTTGAATTTCCTTTACTTTTTATTTATTTTAATCACATTTCTTGATAAAATCACTTAGATTATCAATCAAATTAATTTCATGACCCATGAAATCAGGATATTATCTTTTTCTGGCGATGACACTGTTTTTTTCTTGCCGGGAGATCGTCTCAGGCCAGAAGCTGTATATTTCCCCCCAGGGCAGCGACACCAATTCCGGTACTGCTGACAAGCCTTTGGCGACGCTGAATGCAGCAGCACTAAGGGCCAGGGAAATGCGTAAAGAAGTGGTATCAGATGAGCCTTTTGAAATAATTGTTTCGGGTGGTGAGTATTTCATGATGCAGCCTCTCGTCCTCACAATGGACGATTCGGGGACACCTTACTCTCCTCTGGTGTTTAAATCAGCACCTGACAGAAGGGCAATCTTCAGAGGAGGTGTTCCTGTTACAGGATTTGAAAAAGTTACTGAAAAACTCTGGCGAACATTTATTCCACAGGTTGCCTGGTATGACTCCTATTTTGAACAGCTTTATGTGAACGGAAGAAGGGCAGTCAGGGCAAAAAGTCCGAACGATGGATTCTACAGGGTGAAAAATGTCACTGAAACAGTAATTGAAAAGGGCATCGGACGGGCTCCGGAAATTGCTGTGCAGAAGATAGAACTCGACAGTCTGAATGCGGAATGTATCAGGTCCTTTTCAGAACAGGATTTTGAGGATGCTCTCATAATCTTTTATCACAACTGGGACAATTCCAGGAAAAGGATAACGGGATTCAGCAGGGAGAGTTCTTCCGTTTTTACTGCAGGTGAAGGCATGAAGCCATGGAATCCGATTAACTCCAAATCAAGGTACCTGGTCGAAAACTTCAAAGCCGGTCTTGATGCTCCGGGCGAGTGGTTCCTCGAAAGGAGCGGATATCTTTATTATATACCTCTCGAAAATGAAAAAATAGAAAATTCGACCTTTTATATCCCGGTTATCAGGGAATTCGTCTCAATACAGGGAGATCCCTCTTCAGGTAAAAGGGTGGAAAACATCAGATTTGAAAACGTTGTTTTTGAAACAGCTGGTTACAAAACACCTGTTCATGGCAACGAACCGGCTCAGGCTGCGGCTCCTGTCGGTGCTGTTATAACACTGGATTTTGC
>DCVC01000028.1 GCA_002328625.1 Bacteroidales bacterium UBA2198 | reverse complement strand
ATCAGGTTGTTGTTGTATTTGATATGCAGTCCCACTTCGGCAAGGGGAGAATAATTAGGGGAGTTAAATGCATCGAAATGCTCGGCACTGAACTTTGTTGTCCGGTTGCCGCGTGTAAGTTCATTATCAAAGTATATGCAGACCTCAGGTACCACCGGGAGATCACTTTCCCTGGCTGCAGCAATCTCAATTGCCGTTAAAAGATTCTCCCTTCCATCGGTGCGAAGCAATCCTATCGGGAGTTGTGAACCTGTAAAGATTACCGGTTTGCTGAGATTTTCAAGCATAAAACTAAGGGCAGAAGCTGAATAAGCCATTGTATCTGTCCCATGAAGCACTACAAATCCGTCGAACCTGTCATAATGCTCTTCAATGGTCTCAGCCAGCTTTACCCATATAACCGGATCTATATTGGATGAGTCCTTGACAGGATCAAAAGTGATCGAATGCAGATCAAATCCAAACTTAAGCAGTTCCGGAACATGATCGGAGATGTGCCTGAAATCAATGGGAACAAGCGATCGTGTTACCCGATCATGAACCATGCCTATCGTTCCGCCGGTATAGATTATCAGGATGGAGGTGTCTACGTTCTCTTTCATTGAATTAATCTGGTAGGTTGAAAAGGGCTACTGAGTTGTTATAAGTGATTGCTGCAATCTCTTCTTCGCTCATGACGAAAATATCAGCAAGCTTTTTATTTATTATGCGTATAAAAGAGCTCTCGTTTCTTTTTCCTCTATGCGGTACGGGCGCAAGATACGGTGAATCGGTTTCCGGGATAATATTCTCAGGGGACACCTCTTTTACTATTTTTTCGAGACCTGAATTTTTGAATGTTACAATACCTCCTATACCAAGCTTAAATCCCATTTCAATTGCCCTTTCAGCATCTTTTAGACTTCCGGTAAATGCGTGAAAGACCCCTCTCAGCCCTTTTCCCCTGAATTCATCAAGTGCTTTAAAAATCAAAGGGAATGAGTCCCGGGAATGAATCACAACAGGCAATGCAGAATCGATGGCAAATGAAACCTGTCTCTTAAAAGCTGAAACCTGTTCAGTTACATGGGCCTGATCCCAATAAAGGTCAATGCCAATCTCTCCAATAGCGCAAAACCTGAAATTTGCTGCAAGGCTTTCAAGTTTATCAAGCTGTGAGGCAAAATCCTTTTTTACAGAAGTCGGGTGTAGTCCGACCATCGGAAAACAGATCCCCGGATACCGGTTTTCCACTTCCATCATCTTGTAAGCTGATTTTAAATCAATATTTGGCATCAGGAGCCTGACAACTCCGCTGCTGACAGCCCTTTTCACAACTTCATCCCTGTCGCTGTCGAATTCCGGAAGATAAATATGTGTATGTGTATCAATCAACTGCATTATACAACTCCCTGTGCAATCATGGCATTGGCAACCTTTACAAAGCCTCCGATATTGGCACCATCAACATAATTTATAAATCCGTCCCGTTTTGTTCCGAATTTCATACACGTGCTGTGAATATTCTTCATGATGGTACGGAGCCTTTCATCAACCTCTTCACGTGACCAGGGAAGCCTCATCGAGTTCTGAGTCATCTCAAGTCCTGATGTTGCAACCCCCCCTGCATTCGCTGCTTTGCCTGGTCCATAAAGAATGCGGGCATTGAGAAAGACCTCAACAGCTTCGGGGATGGAAGGCATATTCGCTCCTTCTGAGACACATATGCAGCCATTTTTCAGAAGGGTTTTTGCATCTTCTTCATCTATCTCATTCTGGGTAGCATTAGGCATTGCAATTTCACATTTGATCATCCACGGCCGTTCCCCTTCAAAGTACTGTACATTGTACTTTTCAGCATACTCTTTTATCCTTCCTCTTTTGATATTTTTTAGCTCCATGATATACTTCAGCTTCTCACTGTCAATCCCTTTTGGATCATAAATAAAACCATTTGAGTCGGATAAAGTCACTACCTTGCCTCCGAGCTGGGTTACTTTTTCTGTGGCATATTGGGCCACATTACCGGATCCGGAAATACAAACGATCTTGTCCTCAAGACTTTCACCACGGGTCGCGAGCATTTCCTGGGCAAAATATGTTGCACCATATCCTGTTGCTTCAGGACGTATAAGTGAGCCTCCCCATTCAATACCTTTACCAGTAAGCACTCCGGTAAATTCGTTTTTCAGCCTCTTGTACTGACCAAAAAGATATCCTATTTCCCTGCCGCCCACTCCGATATCTCCTGCGGGCACATCAGTATCCGGACCTATATGACGGAAAAGCTCTGTCATGAAACTCTGACAGAACCTCATAACCTCATTATCCGATTTTCCTTTGGGATCAAAATCTGAACCTCCTTTTGCGCCTCCCATCGGNNGTGGGATGGAACCTTAAACCTCCTTTATACGGACCGATAGCACTGTTCATTTCAATTCTGAAACCACGGTTGATCTGTACCTCTCCTTTATCATCGAGCCATGGGACCCTGAAAATGATAGTACGTTCAGGCTCGGCGATCCTTTCCAGAATCTTTGCATGTTTGTATTTGGGATTTTCTTCAATGAACGGGATAAGCGATTCTGCAACCTCCTGAACAGCCTGATGAAACTCAATTTCACCGGGATTTTTGGCCTTTAACATAGCCATGAACTGTTGTACTTTTGGATCCATATTGTTAGTATTAAGAAAAATGGTTTTCGGTGCTCAAAAATATAAAAATTGCGGATTGCGGATCACCAATTACGGATTTATTTTAAAATTCTCAAACCGCAAACCCTAAACCCTGTATACATTCCCCGGATAACACTTTACCACACCCTTGAATTCCATTTGAAGAAGAAGCGATGAGAGCTTATTAACAGGAATCTCAAGTGTCCTGCAAATATTATCGATTGATAATTCTCCCTCTTTCATTATCAGTTCATAAATTCGTTGCTCAGTATCATTAAGGTCAGAGAAAAGGGATTTTTGTTTAACCGATATTGATCTTTCAGGTTTCCAGTCGAGAAAATATTCTATATCATCAGAATTTTCAACAAGAGCTGCCTTATTGCTTTTTATAAGGCTGTTACAACCGGCCGACCAAATATCACTTGGCCTGCCCGGTACAGCAAAAACATCCCGGTTATACGAATTTGCCATGTCAGCTGTGATCAGGGCACCACCCTTTATCCCTGACTCAATTACCAGTGTTGCATCAGAAATCCCGGCAATTATCCTGTTCCTTTTAAGGAAGTTGTTCCGTTCCGGCAAAGTATCAGATACAAAATCGGTCAAAAGACCCCCCTGCTTTATCATTGTGGCAGCTATGGCCCGGTGAATGGCCGGATATATTGTTTTTATTCCATGTCCAAGGACACCAATGGTCTGCAGGTTATTCGAAAGAGCTGCTTTATGGGATGTGATATCAATTCCATAAGCCAGTCCGCTCACAATTATCAAGTCAGGGTGACCATCTGAGAGTCCCCCGATTATCTTTTCACAAACCTCTTTGCCATGAGTGGAGGCATTCCTTGTTCCAACAACACTCAGTATCTTTAAGCTGTTAAGATCACAGCTTCCTTTGAAAAAGAAAACAACCGGAGAATCATCACATTGCCTTAGTCTGAATGGATAATCAGCATCGAGATAAAAGAAGGTTCTGATATTGTTATTCTCAACATATTCCGCCTCTTTTTCAGCTGATACCAGATATGTTTTTTCAGCAATGTGCTTTGCAATGCCCGATCCAATACCGGGTATCCTGATAAGATTTCTGTAGGGCTCATGAAAGACAGCTTCAACACTGCCAAAATGTGAAACAAGCTTACGGGCGTTAATATCACCTATCCGGGGTATAAGACCCAATGCAATTTTATGCTTCAGCGAGACTTCCGACATAGCACAAAGGATTGAGACACCCAAATATACAAAAATCATGGGATACCCAAAATAAAAAATGCAGAGACGTCCAATTTGGACGTCTCTACATAGATTATTTGTGCAATTCGTTTTATATCACCCCCATGTCAAGCATTGAGTTTGCTACCTTGAGAAAGCCTGCAATATTCGCACCCTTAACATAATCAACATAACCGTTTTCGCGCTTTCCGTTTTTCACGCACTGTTTGTGGATATCACGCATTATCTCATGAAGACGGTCATCAACTTCCTTGCTGTTCCATCTAAGTTTCATGGCATTCTGTGTCATCTCCAGTCCTGATGTTGCAACACCTCCTGCATTGGATGCTTTCCCCGGCGAGAAAAGCAGCCCATTCTTCTGGAAGATTTCAATAGCTTCAGGTGTACTTGGCATGTTTGCCCCCTCACAAACACAGATACAGCCATTATTTACCAGTCTTTGTGCATCTTCACCATTAAGCTCATTCTGTGTGGCACAGGGCAGTGCAATATCCACTTTTACTTCCCATGGTCTTTTACCTTCATGAAACTGAACCCCTTCAAAAGCATAGGAATATGGTTTGACTATGTCTTCATTCGATGCCCTCAGTTCCAGCATAAATTCGATTTTTCTCCCGGAAACACCTTCTTCATCATATACATAACCATCAGGTCCGGAAATCGTAACTACTTTGCCGTCAAGTTCAGTTGCTTTCAGTGCAGCTCCCCAGGCAACATTTCCAAAACCACTTATTGCAACTCTCTTTCCCTTGAATGATTCCCCCCGGGTCGCAAGCATTTCGTTGGCAAAATATACACAGCCGTAACCGGTGGCCTCAGGGCGGATCAACGAACCACCCCAGTTGCTTCCTTTACCAGTAAGTACACCGGTATGATCACCCTTCAGTCTCTTATACATTCCGTACAAATAACCCACTTCACGTCCACCCACGCCAATGTCACCTGCAGGGACATCCGTTTCGGGACCAATGTATTTCCAGAGTTCAAGCATATATGACTGACAGAATCTCATTATTTCGGCATTTGATTTGCCTTTCGGATCAAAATCCGATCCTCCTTTGGCACCTCCCATCGGAAGAGTGGTGAGAGCATTCTTAAAGATCTGTTCGAACCCAAGGAATTTCAGAATTGAAAGATTCACACTAGGGTGAAAGCGTAACCCCCCTTTATAAGGGCCGATGGCATTGTTGAACTGGATCCGGTAACCAATATTTACTTTAACACCGCCTTCATCATCAACCCATGGCACTTTAAAAATCAAAACACGATCAGGTTCAATGATCCTTTCGATAATGTTTGCAGACTCAAACTGAGGATTTTCATTGTACACCTCCTCTATGGACTCAAGTACTTCCCTTACCGCCTGTAAGTATTCAACCTCGCCGAGATGCTTTTTCTCGAGGTTGTTCATGATCTTATCTACATTCATTATTATTAATTTAAGTTAGTATTCTTAATAATCAAAGCTGCTTGTTGCAGATTGCCTGTTGAACCCGTCACCCGGGGTTACCAGATCCAAAGATCGACTCTGCTATACTAATAGAAAATGATTTAACTCATGTTATTGATTGATATACATCAATCCTTCCTTGAATAAACATTAAGGGACCTGAAGACTTTTGACTTTTCCTCGCGTGTCAAAGCGCTGATATAAATAGGAGGGTACTTTGCCACTCCTTCTTTCAGACGCTGAAAAAGAGTTATACTTTGTATCAGACCAAAAAATTTCTTGTTGACCTGATATCCCGAAAAAGTCTTTTTGTATATCTCGACCGAATTTTTTCTTCCTCCTACTAATCCTGCATTAAAATACCTGAAGATTATCTTTTCATCATCATCAGAAAAATAGATAAACTGATAACTGAGATACATCGGGAGGAAAACAATTATCAAATAGCAGGCCGTAAATATGAGTGTCCATGCAGTGTCGCTCAAACCAAACAAAGGATACTTTATCAGTTTGGCAACATAGGTCAGTACTATAAAAACGAGAAAGATAACGGTCGCTGCAAATAGCCTGATCCTGATGCTTATAATCGTTTTGCTGTTATCAAGGGTCATTGGGAAAAGTTTATGTAAAAATAATCTTTTTTTTCTAACTCCCGGGAGGTAAATACTGACGTCGTGTTTTAAAGAATTTAGTTATCATTTCACTGCACTCCCTTGCCAGAATACCTTTTTTAACTTTTGTTTTTGGGTGAAGCAACGCTCCCTGGAAACTGGTATAGCCTTTTTTCTCATCATCAGCTCCATAAACAAGGGCGGCGGCCTGGCTCCAGCCAATTGCCCCTGCACACATCGCACAGGGTTCAAGGGTGACATAAATTGTGCAATTATTCAGATATTTCCCTCCCAACCAGTTTGCAGCAGCTGTTATTGCCTGCATTTCGGCATGTGCAGTGGGATCCTTTAATGTCTCGGTAAGATTGTGGGCCCTGGCAATAATAATATTGTCGGAAACAACTACTGCACCAACCGGTACCTCCTGTTTGTCAAATGCCTTCATCGCTTCGGCAATCGCTGCTCTCATATATTGTTCTTCGGAGGTGTACTTTTGCATTTCCGTACGATTATGACAAAAGTAGGAAAATAATAGATACTCCGCTAATGGTGCACCACCCCCCGATAAATCTGGTCGGGACCTCCGCGGAATTGAAAAGTGGAATCGCGGAACTATTCCACCAATAATAAACTTAGTATACGAAAAAATAGTCGTAGAACCATGGAGTGGTTCCACTGAATTCTCTGATTAAGCAATGATAAAAGCGTTCAGTGGATTTGAAGTAGTATTTTTAGAAATAATTAATTCTTATTTTTACCTGAAATTCAAAGAAAACAATATGTACCGGACACATAACTGCGGTGAGCTCAGACTTGCGGATAAAGGTGAAGAAGTAATACTTTGCGGCTGGGTCCAGCGTTCGAGAGACCTTGGAGGAATGACATTCGTCGATTTACACGATCGTTACGGGATAACCCAGCTGGTCTTCAACATGGAGACCAACAGTGCACTGTGTGAGAGGGCAAGAAAGCTGGGCAGGGAATTCGTGATACGCGCTGAAGGAAGGGTGGAGGAACGAAGCAATAAAAACCTGAAACTACTGACAGGTGAGATAGAAATTGTTGTTAATGAATTCAGCATCCTAAATAAGAGTGAAATACCCCCATTTACCATTGAGGACGATACTGATGGGGGAGAGGAGTTGAGAATGAAATACCGGTATCTTGACCTGAGGAGGAACTGCATCAGGAACAACATCATACTTCGTCACAAGGTAGCCCTTGAAGTACGCCGTTATATGGACGAGGCTGGATTTATTGAGGTTGAGACCCCGGTTCTTATTAAATCAACACCGGAAGGAGCCCGTGATTTTGTGGTGCCTTCAAGGATGCAGCCCCGAACCTTCTATGCCCTTCCGCAGTCTCCTCAAACTCTCAAGCAACTTCTTATGGTTGCAGGTTTTGACAGATATTTTCAGATAGTCCGATGTTTCAGGGACGAAGATCTGCGTGCCGACAGACAACCCGAATTCACCCAGATCGACTGTGAAATGTCTTTTGTCGAAAGGGATGATATCCTCTATACTTTTGAAGGTTTGGCTAAGAACCTTTTCAGACATATCATGGGGATTGAATTCAAAGACCCTTTTATTAAACTCGCATATAATGATGCGATAGTAAACTATGGAACTGATAAACCTGATCTTCGTTTCGGAATGAAGATCAGTGACCTGACAGAAATAGTCAAAAACCATGGCTTTACACTTTTTGACACCTCGGAGTTTGTAGGTGCGATATGTGCGAAAAGATGTTCAGGATACACAAGGAAACAGATTGACGGACTTACTGAATTTGTAAAAAAACCTCAGATAGGGGCCAGGGGTCTTATTTATGTAAAATATGAAATTGACGGTAACTTTAAATCAACAGTCGATAAGTTTTACTCTCAGGAGGATATTAAAAGATGGGCTGACAGGTTAAAGGCCATGCCTGGGGATCTTATATTAATTCTTGCCGGAGAAAGAAAAACCACTCTTTCGGCACTTTCTGAATTAAGGCTGGAGATGGGGGAGAGGCTTGGATTAAGAAAGAAATCTGAATTTGTCCCTCTCTGGGTGGTCGACTTCCCCCTTCTGGAATGGGATGACGAGACAAAAAGGTTTTATGCGATGCACCATCCGTTCACCTCTCCAAAGCCCGAAGACATCCATCTTCTTGAAGAAGACCCGGGCAGAGTCATGGCAAATGCCTACGATCTTGTGATCAACGGGGTTGAGATTGGCGGAGGATCAGTCAGGATCCATGATGCAAACATTCAGAAGCTTATGTTCAAAGTGCTGGGATTTACCGACAAGGAGGCAGATGAGCAATTCGGCTTTCTTTTGAACGCATTTAAATACGGAGCCCCACCTCATGGAGGCATAGCCTTTGGTTTCGACAGATGGGTCGCCATGTTCGGAGGACAGGATTCAATACGCGACTTTATAGCTTTCCCGAAAAACAATTCGGGCAGGGATGTAATGCTTGATACACCTTCCACAATATCGGAACGGCAACTTGACGAACTTAGACTTAAATTCCGGGAAGAAGAACTTCTTTAACCACGTACCAGATATCAGCTGCCAGAATTACTGATTCTTTGCACCAATCAGATTTATCAGAATGACACCGTTGGCACCTCTGGCTCCGTAAATTGAAGCAGATGATCCCTTCAGGACTTCAATCGATCTAACCATCTGGGGACGGATATCAGCTATTGAACTGACTGCAACGCCATCAACAACAAACAATGGTTCAGAGCTGAGCATCAGAGAACTTGTTCCGTGTATCCTGATACTTGTACCCTGTACCTGAACGCCCGGCAGCTCCCCTCTTATCATGTCGTAAATTGAATTATAACTTGCATATTTAGGATTGGTCGCGTCAATCTTTGAGACTGAAGATGTAAGGTTCCTCCTCTTGACCGTTCCGTAACCGACATTGATTTCATCATCACCGGCATCTTTAATATTCGATTTCACCAGCGGTGGTATGATAATATCAAGATTGAAATTGATACGGGTCCTTCCATTTATTGATTCTTCAACATTACCGGTCAGAAACGTAAATACCCCAATCTTTTCTGCATCAGGCTTAACCCTGATCTTATAAGCCCCCTTCATGTTCGTGGTGACATCGGTCTTGACTTCATCTACCATGATAATTGCATTTACCACAGGATACATATCGGCATCAATCACAACACCGCTGATTGTCATTTTCTTACCGCTTTTCTGGCTGTACGACAAATTTAGCGCAAAGATTGCAGTAAGTAATAGCAACAATATTCTTGGTTTCATAAACATTTATTAATTCAGGTGCAAGTTATACGTAGTAATTAAAATAAACAATTAAATAATGTTAAATGATTCGCTCACCTGTTACGGGAACCAAGAAGGCTTATGACTATTACACCATTTGAACCTCTTACACCATAAATTGATGCAGATGATCCTTTTAAGACCTGGATCGATTTTACCATCCTGGGCTCTATATTTTCAATTGTTGTTACCGGTGTCCCGTCAACCACAAACAATGGTTCATTACTCCCCATTATTGAAGTTGCCCCCCGTATCATCACACTCGTCCCGCTGACAACAACACCGGGTACTTCTCCCCGTATCATATCATAAATACTGTTATATGAGGCATATTTTGGTTTTGTCCCATCAATCTTTCCAATCGGACCGGTAACTGCCCTTTTCTTTACTGTCCCCATTCCTGTGTCTATGTCTTCTTCAAAAGGATCCGTTCCAAATCTTTTCTGATCAGGAACCTGACCCTCAAATCTGAAGTCGATCGTCGTTCTGCCATTAAAGGTCTCTTCAATAATTCCGCTTGTATATGTTAAAACTCCAATCTTTTTATTGTCATGTCTGACTTTAATTTTATAATATCCTTTTCTGTCAGTCAGACAGTCAGTTCTTTTGCCATCAATCATAATAACTGCATTTGCTATCGGGGCATCAGTGCCATCAATAGCATGACCTGTTATCGTAATCTTTTTCCCGGCTTTCTGACCGGAAACCGGAAGGATAAAAAGTAACGCAAGCAAAAGGTAAAGAAAAACTCTGATTTTCATTTTATTACTAATTTTAGATCATGCGAATTCTCAAAGGTGAATTAAAACATACTTTTAAATTACTTTTCCGATAAGAGTTGCTGAAGTACATTTTTCAATCAGTACATTTACATATTCTCCTTTTTTATGTCCGTCAGCCGGAAAGACCACAACCTTGTTCTGTGATGTTCTGCCTGATAAATGATCGGCCGATCTCTTCGACCTGCCTTCAATCAGGACCTCAAAAATCCTGCCAAGATCCTGTTTTTTGGATCTTGCTGAAAGTTTATTCTGAAGTGTAATTATTTCATTCAGCCGGATGGTTTTGATGCTTTCTGCCACATCATCTTTGTACTTCTTTGCTGCTTTTGTTCCTGGCCTTTCGCTGTATTTGAACATATAAGCAAAGTCGTAACCGACCCATTCCATAAGAGAAAGTGAAGCTCTGTGATCTTCATCTTCCTCTGTGCAGAATCCTGCGATCATATCGGTTGAAACAGAACATCCGGGAATGATCTTTCGGATTGCATTTATTCGTTCCATATAAGATTCACGGGTATATTCACGATTCATCAGTTTAAGGATCCTGTCACTGCCACTTTGTGCGGGCAGGTGTATATGCCTGCAAATATTCTCGTGACGGGCAATAGTATAAAGAAGCTTGTCTGACAGGTCTTTGGGGTGGGATGTGGAAAACCTCACCCGGAGTCGCTGATTTAAAGATGCAACTTTTTCAAGCAGCTCAGGGAAACCGATGTCACCAGTATCAATTACCCATTTATAGGAATCAACATTCTGTCCGATAAGTGTTACTTCCCTGTAGCCATTATCCCATAGCTTTTTGACTTCTTTCAGTATTGAATCAGGGTCCCTGCTCCTTTCACTTCCCCTGACAAAAGGAACCACACAGTATGCACACATGTTATTGCATCC
>DCVC01000116.1:15233-23251 GCA_002328625.1 Bacteroidales bacterium UBA2198 | reverse complement strand
TCATAATCGGGAAAGATCTTTTCCGTTTCGAGGGAGGAGACTCTCTTATGAATATCAGGGTTTTTAACAGGGGACTTAATATTCTTGAATCACTTGAAGGGCCAAGAATAAATTTTGAGAAATATGATGAACCGGAATATATGGAATGGAAGCAGGAGTATTCCGAACGGGAACGTTCGAGAAGGCACAGAAACTTCAGGGGCCACTGGTCTGGTTTAGGAGTGGGGTTCAATAATTTTTTATTCGCTGAGTCAATGGTGATGCCCGACGAAATCTCATATATGTCTTTAAATACAAACAGCTCAAATTGTGTTAATTTGAATATCTCCCAGCTAAGCCTTGGAATTACAAGGTATTTCGGTATTGTTTCCGGAATCGGATTAAACTGGAATAATTACAGGTTTGAAAACAACAACACCATAGTAATAGGGCCCGACGGAATAATAACTGAATCAACTCCGGGTGGTAATGTCCCTGTTAAGAAATCCAGGCTATCTACACTCTTTTTAAACATACCTGCAATGATCGAACTGCAGATACCTGGAGGATCGGGTAATCATTTGAATATTGCAGCGGGTGTGATAGGCGGATTAAAACTCAATGCCTGGACAAAAATTGTCTTTGAAGATGGAGATAAATTAAGGACCAATGGCGATTTTAACTTTAATCTATTAAGAGGTGGTGCCACCGCCAGGATAGGGTATGGTAATTTCATGGTTTTTGGCACTTGGTATCTGACTCCCTGGTTCCAGGAATTTAAAGGCCCTGACGGATACAATCTTGAACCTTTTGAAATAGGAGTAGCATTTACATTTAACGATTGATATTCCCCCAACATTAGTTTTTGTTTTTGTTAGCTGAGACGCAATTCGTTGCGTCTCAGCATTTATATTGATATTTGGATCATTTAGTCACCTGTAGTATATTTGCACAATGAGGTAACCTTTTCAGCAGATGGAAAGCAGCATTTTATCTCCCCGTGAAATCAGGAGATACAGCAGACAGATTATGATCCCTGAAATAGGCATTACCGGTCAGGAAAAACTCCGGCAGGCCAGGGTGTTTGTTGTGGGAGCCGGTGGGCTTGGATGCCCGGTCCTGCAATATCTTACCGTTTCAGGTGTGGGTAAAATAGGAATAGCTGAATTTGACAAGGTAAATGAGGCAAATCTTCAGAGGCAGGTTCTTTATGGCTCTGATGACATAGGCAAGCTGAAATCAATTATCGCAAAAAACCGCCTCCTGCAGATCAATTCCCTGACTGAAATAGAGATTTTCAACCTCAGAATCGATGATACAAATGCTCCCGGCATTCTAAATAATTACGATATAATCGTTGATGCTACTGACAATTTGGAATCAAGATATGCCATTGATGACTTCTGTTCAACTTTCAATAAGCCGATGGTCCATGGGGCTATTTATAAATATGAAGGGCAGGTTTCAGTTTTTAATTACAAGCGCAGCCCTTCATACCGTTACTATAATCCGCCTTTCGAACCAGGAAACTACAGAAATCCTTTGCCGTCAGAAGTTGGATTAATGGGAGTGCTGCCCGGTGTTACCGGAACATATATGGCAAACGAAGTTATTAAGATAATAACAGATACAGGAGATGTTCTTGCAGGAAATATTTTAGTTTTTAATATTCTTTTCAATCTTTTTCACGTTATTAAATTAACAAAAGGGGAATAATGTTTATCTATACTGTTTTATATGAGATTATTACTTATTAGCAATTCAACCAATCCCGGAGAACCTTATCTTGATTATCCAAAAAACAGAATCAGGGAATTCCTTGGGCCCGTACCTGTTAATGCTCTGTTTTTACCATATGCCGCAGTGACTTTTTCATATGACGAATATGAGGCAAAAGTATCAGAAAGATTCAGGGAAATCGGACATGATGTAACTTCAATCCACAGATTCAAAGATCCGGTAGCAGCAGTCGAAAACGCAGCAGCTATAATAGTGGGTGGAGGAAATACCTGGAAGCTTTTAAAAATGATACTCGATAATAACCTTGTTGATTCTGTAAGAAAGCGGGTCCGAAGCGGAATCCCGTATATTGGCTGGAGCGCAGGATCAAATGTAGCTTGCCCCACAATCAGGACAACCAATGATATGCCTATTTTAGAACCTCTTTCTTTTAATGCATTCAACCTGGTTCCTTTTCAGATAAATCCTCATTATCTTGACGCCAATCCTGCAGGCCATGCAGGTGAGACACGGGAACAGAGGATTGAAGAGTTCATTGAGGTTAACCCTGATGTCTGGGTTGCCGGATTACGCGAAGGAACGATGTTACTTGTTGAAAAAGAAAAGATCTGTTTATTCGGACCACGTAAAACAAGAGTTTTTAAGAAAGGGAATATCCCAAGGGAACTTGGGGAAGATGATGATTTCTCTTTCCTGCTTCAATAAAAAACATCCCGTTCAAATATTAAACTCGGTTGACCGTTTATTAATCCGATCGGTTGTAAGATATTTCCTGCTGACAGATGAAGCTTTTATCAAAAATTCTGAAAATAACCTCAATATTGATATTATCAATACTGATTTTATTATTTATTGCTTCCCTGATATTGCAGGAAAGAGTCGCAGACTTTACCTTGAAAACTCTGAACGATAATTTTCTTACAAAATTTGAAACTGAATCGTACCGGTTTTCACTTATAAGGAAGTTTCCGAAGGCCTCAATGGAGATGAAAAATGTTATTGTCTATTCCTCTCACGGAGTTGATCGTTCAGGCTTCAATGGAATCTATTCCGATACTCTTCTTGCAGCAAAATCGGTATCAATTGATTTCAAAACGATCGACCTTCTAAAAGGAGATTATACTTTTTCAAGGATAAATATACGCTCAGGAAACCTTAATCTTTTCACTGATACTGCAGGTCTGAATAATTACGAGATTTCGCCAAAAAAGAGCGATAGTGCTGAAGAGAATGATTTTTCACTTAACCTTAACCGGATAAATCTTTCAGATGTCAGGGTTGTCTACAATGATTTAAATGCAGGCCTGGTCATAAAGGGAAATTTCAGAAACAGTAGAATTAAAAGTAAAATAACTGAAAAAAAGATAGATTTCGATGGCAATGCCAATGTTATATTTGAATTATTCCAGTTACACGGATTTGCATTAAAAGAGAGGATCACGGCTGATCTTGAAGTTGGATTGACCCGTAATGAAAAAGGTATCTTTTTTAAGAAAAGTACCATGAGTATTGAAAATTGGAGTATTATACTGACGGGATTTATTGCAGATGACAATTATCTCGATCTTAATGTATCAGGTAAAAATATTGACATTTCACAAATTACTGATTTTTTACCTGAAAGATACAGGAGCAGGGTTTCAGAGTATAATCCTTCAGGGATCCTGAAAATCGACGCCAAAATAAAGGGAATATCATCCCGGACAACAGATCCTCACTATGAGATCATTTATTCATTAAAAAATGCCCGGATAGATAATGCCGGATCCGATATAAGAATTGACAGGTTTTCATTTGACGGATACTTTTCAAATGGAAGCCAAAACAGACCGGCCACAAGTTCTTTTACAATAAGTAATTTCCACACAAAACTGGGGTCAGCTGAATATAGGGGTGAATTTTCCGTTTCAGATTTTTCAAAACCGTTAGCTGAATTGACTTTAAAGGGAGTTTTATACCCGGGTGAGCTTAAACAGTTCTTAAACCTTAAGAATGTCGACAGGGCAGTCGGATCTGTCGGTCTGAATATCAAACTTTCGGGGTACATGGAGAAAAAGGAACGTTACAGATTCAGTGATATCTTAAGTCTCGACTCACAATCAGAAATAATCTTTAATTCATTTGGGATCAGACTTAATAACAAACTCATTGATCTTAAGGATGCTAACGGGAAATTTCTTATCAATGAAAACACTTCAACAAACAATTTTCAACTGGTTTTCAACGATCAAAAAATAAAATTTGACGCAAAGTTACTTAATCTGCCTGAATGGCTGGCAGGAAAGCCCGTTACCCTGACCGGATCAGGAAGTATCTATGCTCCATGCATAAAGCCTTACCTATTCCTGAGTAAATCCGATGAACAGAACGAAATTGAAGTTAAAACAGTCCCGGCTTCCTTGCCCGAAGATCTTAATCTTGATATAGACTTCAAATTTGACACCCTTGTTTATAAAACATTTAGAGCCGAGAAGGTTGAAGGTATAATTAATTGCAAGTCAAAACTGTTGAATATCAAGACTATTAATCTTAATTCACAAAAGGGGAGTATTGCAGGGAATGGTTTAATTGTACAAAATCCCAATAAATCATTTGTAAGCAGGGGAAGTTTTTCATTGGATAACATCGATATTAATGAAACCTTCACGACTTTCAATAATTTTGGCCAGGATTTCCTGAAAGCTGAAAATATTGCCGGTACACTTTCAGGTTCTATTTCTCTTCTGATGCCTCTCGATTCGTTATGGAACCCGGTTGTTAAATCTGTTGTTGCCGAAGGTAAATATGTGCTTGTTAACGGAGAACTTAAAAATTTTGAGCCTGTAAAGGCACTTTCTTCATTTGTACAGCTGTCAGAACTGGAAAACATTAAATTTAATCAGCTTGAAAATGATTTTTTCATAAGGAACAATTTTCTTCATATACCCCAGATGGATGTCAGATCCTCTGCAGCCGATCTGGCAGTTAACGGCAAACACAGTTTTGATAATTATTATGAATATCATGTAAAAATTCGTCTGTCAGAAATTCTTAGTAATAAGGCCCGAAAGAACAAAAATTTAAATTCGGAATTCGGATTGGTTGAAGATGATGGCCTGGGCAGAACTTCTCTTTTCCTCAAAATTGAAAGCAAAGAAGATGATGTCAGGGTTACTTATGATATCAAAGCAGCAGGAAGCCAGATAAAGGATGAGATTAAAAAGGAACGGGAAACGCTGAAAACAATTTTCAATCAGGAATATGGAAGTGCCAGATATGATCCTGACCTGGTTGAAAAATCGACAGGGAAACCTCATTTCAGAATCAAATGGGAAGGAACTGATACTACAAAAACAGAATCAGAGATGCCTGTTGCAAGAAAGAGAAACATACTTAGAAATATTTTCAGGAAAAAATAATAACTTAAACCACTAATAAGAAATAAACAATTGAACAGAGAACAAAATAAAAGTGCAGGTAAGATCTTTCTGTTTTTATTTGCAATATTGATAGGTGTCGGATCACTAATTTATACACAGAACCTCGTTGGCAGGCTGAAAGAAGAGGAGAGGAAAAAAGTTGAGATGTGGGCTGAAGCAATACGCTTAATAAATTCAGCTGATTCGAGTGTTCAGGATCTTGAGTTTGTTTTTTCAATAGTTGAAAATAACAGAACCGTACCAGTTATTCTCACTGACAGCCATGACAATATTATAGCTGCAAGAAACTTCCATCATGCAAAGATTGAAGATCCCGGTTATATGATAATGAATCTTGAAAGAATAAAGAAATATAATGAGCCCATCATTATTGACGTCGGCGGCGGCTTCACAAACCGTATCTACTATAAAGACTCTATTATACTCACCCAGCTTATTTATTATCCGTATGTACAGCTTGGCATAATAATTCTCTTTATTCTTGTTTCCTTTATAGCATTAAGTTCATCACTTAAGGCAGAACAGAATCAGGTGTGGGTGGGAGTATCAAAAGAAACGGCCCATCAGCTTGGAACGCCAACATCTTCTCTGGCCGGATGGATAGAAATCCTGCAGACAAATTACCCTGATATCTCAATTAACAAGGAACTTGCATTGGATGTTGAAAGATTGGAAAAAGTAACGGAAAGGTTTTCAAGAATAGGCTCAAAACCATTGCTGGCAAGTGAAAATATCATACATCTGATTATTCATTCCGTAGATTACCTTAAATCCAGGTCATCATCAAAAATTGTGTTCAATCTGGACTTTGATACGGATAAAGAAGTAATGATACCGGTAAATGGTGCATTATTTGAATGGGTAATTGAAAATATCTCAAAGAATGCAATCGATGCAATGGAAGGGAACGGTGTCATTACAGTTAAGGTAATCGATGCGGAAAATAATGCAATTATCGACATTTCAGACACAGGTAAAGGGATCCCCAAATCCGCGTTTAAAAAGATATTTAGTCCGGGATTTACTACAAAACAGAGGGGTTGGGGTCTGGGCCTGTCACTGGCAAAAAGGATAATAGAAAAGTATCACAAAGGGAAGCTGTTCGTTAAATACTCCGAAATAGGAAAAGGTTCATGTATCAGGATAATCCTGAAAAAGGAGAAAGTCTGAATTCATTATTTCCAACTTGCTCAATTCTGAAAAATGGACCGAAAAGAATTTGAAATAATGGCTCCGGCCGGTTCGTATGAATCTCTGATGGCAGCAATTCAGGGTGGAGCCGACTCTGTCTATTTTGGAGTTGAACAGCTAAATATGAGAGCCGGATCTTCAATCAACTTCACTCTGGATGATCTGAGAAAGTTTGCATCAGTCTGCAGGGAAAAAGGTATTAAAAGTTATCTTACGGTAAATGTCGTTATTTATGATAATGAAATCCTGCAGATGCATCAAATAATTGATGAAGCAATAAATAGCGGCATATCAGCGATCATCGCATCTGATCTTTCAGTGATCAACTATGCATTTGCAAAAAGTATTGAGGTGCATCTTTCTACTCAGCTGAACATTGCAAATATCGAGGCTTTAAGATTTTACTCCCAATGGGCCGATGTTGCAGTTCTTGCCAGAGAGCTCAATCTTGAGCAGGTTAAACATATTTACAACAAGATCAGGGAATCAGATATCAGGGGACCTGGCGGAGAACTTGTCAGGATCGAGTTGTTTATCCATGGAGCTCTTTGTATGGCTGTGTCAGGTAAGTGTTATCTGAGCCTCCACGAAAACAATACTTCTGCAAATCGTGGAAAATGTTATCAGACCTGCCGTAAATCTTATTTGGTAACAGAAAAAGAATCGGGTTATCAACTTGAGATAGACAATGAATACATTATGTCCCCGAAGGATCTTTGCACAATCGGATTTATTGACAAGATTGTTGAAGCAGGAGCCAGGGTATTCAAAATTGAAGGCAGGGCAAGATCACCGGAATATGTTAAGGTTGTTTCATCTTGCTATAACGAAGCTTTGCAATCAGTTTTAGAAGGTGCATACAATGAGAAAAAAATTGAAACCTGTAAAGCAAGACTTGCTACAGTTTTCAACCGCGGATTCTGGGATGGATATTATCTGGGACAGAAACTGGGTGAGTGGAATTCCAGCTACGGTTCAAGTGCAACAAAAACCAAAGTTTATATTGGCAAAATCACAAATTATTTTACAAATCAAAAGGTTGCAGAAATTAAACTTGAAAACGGAGATCTTAAGAAAGGTGACACTATCTTAATAACAGGCCCGACCACTGGTGTTATTGAATACACTGCTGACGAGATCCGGGTTGATCTGAAAGAGACAGAAAAAGCAATGAAAGGGGAATTCTGTTCAGTCAAAATTCCTGACTATCTGAGACGGTCGGATAAAGTTTACAAATGGATGAACCGTGAAGATGATACCAATAATTAGCAGCAAAATCAGATTACCAGCTTATTTTAGATGCAACTTCAAGTATTTTGGCAACATTGCATTCAATGTCATCTGTGTCTGTTCTGATAATTGAGATATTATTCCCTGGTTTTTTCTTTAATCCATGAAAATAGGCTTTGTCGTAATAATCAAGTAAGATTTCAATTGCTTTGGCGTAATCACCCTTCTCAATAGCTGAAACAGCATCTCTGGCTTTTTCCCATCCGAGCCGTTTGCTGATTTTGTTTACTGAATTGATAAGGTCTTCCCCCGCATAAGCCGAATATTCTTTCAGAAGCCTGGGTAATCTGGTTTTAACATCCATCAATAGTACAATAACAGGATTCTCCTGCATATTTGAATAAAAACTGTCAGGCGTAAATACCAGACCTATATTCCGGCTTTCATCTTCAATCCATA
>DCVC01000116.1:0-15154 GCA_002328625.1 Bacteroidales bacterium UBA2198 | reverse complement strand
GAAAGAGTATCAAGGATGTGATGTCTGTAAGATTTATATCCCCCTTCCAGGATTTCTGCCTCAATACCACCCAGAGAAAAAAGCCACGCCATTACTTCTGATCTCATTCCACCTCTCCAGCAATGAATAAGGACTTTCCCCTTATCTGAGATTTCCAGGGCATTTTTCAGTTTTAAAGAAAAATAAGGTCCACAAAGATCTATACCTGTAAGAATTGCCTTTAAACGGCCTTCGGTTTTATATCTCATTCCCACTTCCTTTCTCTGGATATCATCGAAGAGAGGAATATTATGAGCTCCCGGAATATGGCCGGTGGTATATTCTGAAGGTGATCTGACGTCAATTACCGGATTGGTCAGAGCAAGGTTAAGAAACTCCCTAATACTTATCTTACCATTTAACTGATATGACATTAGTTCTTCTGAAAGTACTTTGCAAAGAGTTTTCTAAGATCATCAATCCGTACAGGTTTGGAAATAAATTCCCTGATACCTGACAGCTCAGCTTTCCTTTTTGAATCTGGCATATTATCGGCAGTGAAAGCGGCTATCAATAAAGTATTATCATAATCAAGGATCTTTCGGGCTGACTCAAATCCATCCATTTCAGGCATAATAAGGTCCATAAAAATAATGTCATATCTCCGTGTTTTTGCCTGTATATATCCTGCATAACCGTCATCAGCAAAATCAAACGAATATCCCAGGCTCTTAAGCATGGTACCAATAACTTTCTGGTTCATTTTATTGTCCTCAACTATTAATATCCTGAGATCTTTTCTCAGATCATCTATTTCGTGGCTGGCAGCCGTTTTGTCCAGATACGGGAAACTTTCCTGGACTGCATCAAAAAGCTCCTTGATTTCAAACGGTTTTACTATGTAATGATCTATACCCATGGTAATACACTTGATATAATTACCCTTTACATCATTTGAACTTATCATAATCATAACAAAACTGCCTGAAAGATTGCTTTCCCAGATGGCTCTGGCGGCCTCAAAACCGTTGAACTCTTTATCATCTATAATTACTATCAGGCTGTACTTTTTATCATTATAATCAAGGCTTGCTTTTATCTGGGTTACAGTTGACTTCTGAAATGTTGTAACAGTGAGGGAGAGACCGAGTTTATGAAGAGAATTAAGTATTTCTTCATCTCTGCTCTGGCTGCCTGTTATTACCAGGCTCCTAATATCTTCGAAAGTTCTAATCTTCTCTAAAACAAGGTTTTTCTGAAGCCTGTCATTAGAGTAGGTAACTATGGTGAATAAAATCCTGGTCCCATTTTCACCTGCCAGTCCCGATGGACAATCTGCAGTGAATTCTCCTCCCATAAGCTCTGCCAGCTGTCTGGCCAGTATTGTTCCGAAACCTGAAACCTGGCTGTTTTTCAGGGCCTTGGATTCAATATTCAAATATTCTCCAAATATTTTTTTAAGATCTGCCTTGTCATAGTTGCTTCCTGTATCCCGTAATTCAAACTCAATGGTTATCATTCCGTTTTTGTTATCCCTAAGCCTGCATTCAAAACGAATCTCACCTTTTTGTGTGTTACTTATCGAATGATTTAAAAGATTTGTAAAGATCTGCCTCAACCTGAAGGGATCTCCAATAATCTTCTCGGGAACACTTTCGTCAACCTGGCAGGTCAGTTTAACAGTTTTTTCGTCAATATTTGTTCTTGCAAGATCAAAACAATAAACTATCTCTTCCCTGAGATTAAAAGGGATCTCATCGAGAATCATATTGCCTGATTCGATCTTTGAGAAGTCAAGAATATCGTTAATAATATTCAACAGTACCTCGGTTGATCTCCGGAGGAGACTCACAATATCTTTAGCCTCACCTTCAAGTTTATACCGGTTTAATACATCTGTCATTCCTATTATCCCGTTAAGAGGAGTCCTGATCTCATAGCTCATTCTGGCCAGAAATTCCGATTTGGCAACGTTTGCTTCAGCCTCCTGTTTTCTTGCTGACTCCAGCATTGTAACATCAATGAGCATTTCCAGATTTGCATCTTCTCCCATAAAGGCTACCGGGATGCTGTTCCTGAACAGGATGACCTCACCTATCTCTCTTTTAAGAATCAGGAATTGTTCCGGACTGAAACTGCTCCCAAGGTTTTTTGAAAAGTAATCGCTGTTCTCTGCTAAAGAGCTTTCCGGAAAGATCTTACCTGTCATATCCGATTCACTCAAATAGGAAAAATAATTCGCAGCCACTTTATTTGCTTTGATTATTTCCCTGTTCTTATTGTGAATAATAATTCCGACAGGCATTTCCTCGATCAGCGTGAAGAGCATCTTTTCTGAAGCATGTAGTTTATCAGCTTCAGATTTTTTTGCCCTGATATATCTCAGGAAGACCAGCACTATTAACTGAACCAGAAACAGTGTACCTAAGCCTGTTATCAGTGAATTTCTTAAAATGTATTTTTGAAAAATACCCGTGGGAGTTGAGAATATCAGACCCAGGTCCCTTTGAAGAAGATTTGTTGAATAATATGAGGAAATGATTTCTTTACCTTTTCCATTTATAACAGCTCTGTGTACGAAATTTTCAGTCAAACCATTCTGCAATCCATTGATTATTTTGTTGATATTCGAATATTCCGGTTTGCCATCATTATTGTTGTAAATAATTGCCCCCTGGTCATTGATAACCCATTGCCATTGATACTCTTTCAAATTAAAGGCAGAAAATATTCCGGAGAAATATTTTTGATAATCCACACTTACCACAATGTTACCAACTGCTTTATTTTCTTTTATTACAGGCAGGTAATATTCGAATTTCCGGTTATCCTGAGATAACTTTTCCATTTCAAATATTTCTCCCTGCACATGCAGAATAAATGTCTGTTCAAGCCAGTTGTTGGTTATTTCATCCTTTTTTAGGGTGAATTCATTCTTATTGTTGTCATGCAACTTAATACCCGTTATGAATTCCTGGTATTTCGAATAAAAGAGCTTCATCTTCTCCCGGATTCTTAATTGATTTTCGTTATCACGAAAGAATAGTGCAATATCTTCAGAAAAGAAAATTTTGTTAAGATCGCTAAGGAAATTATTGTTTGTACTGTCCACTGAAAGCCCTACAATCTGAACCTGTCTGTCCAGTAACTGAGCCATATAATTTATCTGTTTATTATACAGACTTTTATAATAGAAAAAGTTGGCTGCGATTATTATCAGAAATGCCGAATAAACAATAATAAGTATCCTTTTCATAATAGTATGCAAAGATCAGGCAAATTAATTCAAAATTAACGGTATTTGTCATTATTGTCATTTATCAGACTTAAATAACTTCTGTACCGGAGCAAATCAATCACACCGGTTTCCAGACCATTCCTTACTGCACAGCCCGGTTCATCCAGATGCAAACAGTTGTAAAAACGGCATTCCTTTGAAATTCTGAAAATCTCTGGAAAGAAATGATAAATTTCTTCTTTGTCCATATCAACTATTCCGAAACCTCTGATTCCAGGGGTATCAATAGCAAAGCCTCCGAAAGGCAACCTGTGCATCTCAGGGAAAGTCGTAATATGTTTCCCCTGTTTATGGTACTCTGATATCTCTTCTGTCTTAAGGTTCAGTGAGGGGTCAAGAACGTTAAGAAGTGTTGTCTTGCCAACACCGGAATTACCCGATATAAGACTTGTTTTGTCTTTCATAGCAGTACTAAGATATTCAACACCTGATCTGTTTGTCAGTGACAGTTTAATACATTCATAACCTATCCTGTTGTACATTGAGATCAGATATTCCATCCTGGCAAACTCTTCCCCATCATATAGATCTGTTTTGTTGAAAATCAGCTTTGCAGGAATGCGGTAAGCTTCGGCAGTGATAAGGAATCTGTCAATGAACTCAACAGGAGTTTCAGGTAGAATTATTGTGGCCATCAGAAAAGCCTGATCAATATTTGCAGCTATTATCTGTGATTGCTTTGATAAATTTGAGGCTTTTCTCAGAATATAATTTCTTCTTTCAAGAACTTCAGTGATCACTCCCGAATAATTTCTTTTGCTGATCTCGATCAAAACATTGTCCCCTACAGCAACAGGGTTTGTTGTACGCAGTTCCTTTACCCTTAATTTCCCTTTAAGGGTACACTCAATTATCTGATCTGCATTGTAAAGGACCCTGTAACGACTTCCTGTGGATTTTATAACTACACCCTGCTCCAAAAAATAAATTTTGGCACAAAAGTAAGGAATTTTAGCCCTTATTAATATCATTCAGCCAAATTATTAAAAAGCAGAGGCGTTGCAATGCAACGCCTCTGCAGTGAGCATCTCGTTAATTAGGTTAGTTATCTGATGCCATAAGAAGAAAAGGTTTCATCTCAAAGCTGTGATAGTAAGGTCTCAGCCTTTCCGTATTGTAGTGTTCCGAGACTTTTACCACCTTCTTTGATGACGTTACCACATCTATCGGCACATTATCATACCTCCCGTTTTTCAGTACAACTATCCTGCCATGCAAGCCTTTGAGAATAAGATCAAGTGCCAGATTGCCATAAGCCATAGGCACTATTGAATCAAGAGCATCCGGATCTCCTCCCCTTACCATATAACCTAATTTCTGATTTATGATATTAATCGTCTTGCCGTTATTGTAGTTGCCCGAGAGATCTTTCAGCTTTGCAGAAACCATATCACCAATACCTCCGAGTTTTGCATGCCCATAAGCATCCTTTTCGTTGTCAGCAAAAACCATTTCTCCGCCTTTGAACATTGCGCCTTCCGAGACAAGTACCACTGAATATTTGCTCGGATTATGATTCCTGTCTTCTACAAGAAGTTTTGTAAGCAACTCTATATCAAATTCATATTCAGGAATAACACATCTGTTGGCTGCTCCTGCCATTGTTGGCAGCATTGCAGTAAAACCTGCATATCTTCCAAATACCTCAAGGACCAGTAGTCTTTCATGAGATCCCGCTGATGTTCTGAGGCTGTTCGTCATCTGGATGGTCCTTGTAACACAGGTACTGAAGCCGATACAGTAATCAGTGCCGGGGACATCATTATCCATGGTTTTGGGGATTGCAACTACTTTTACCCCCTTCTTGTAAAGATGGACACCATAACTTAACGTATCATCCCCGCCGATCGGAATCAGATAGTCAACACTCAGCCACTCAAGATTCTTAATAACCTCAGGCGTCAGGTCATTTATCTCATCATTATATGTGCTTTGCAAATGTTCAGGTACTGTATCCTTTGTCATATGACTTGGCCTGGTCCGTGAAGTATGAAGAAATGTGCCACCTGTACGGCCTGCCTTATTCACGATGTCGTCGGAAAGTATCTGATAACAATTGCTGTTGTCAGCTTTGTTGTCCCTGATCAGCTCTGTGATGCCTGCCCATCCCCTGCGAAGGCCGATTACTTTATATCCTTCCCTGTTAGCCCTTATTGTAACTGCCCTGATGGCTGGATTAAGTCCAGGTACATCCCCTCCTCCCGTCAAAATAGCAATTACTCCTTTTGTTGTCTTAACATTTGCCATGACCTTATGCTTTTTATTTGATACCATATGATAAATTTTGTGACTCCTAAAGTAAAACTTTTTAATAAAAAAATAATTGTTTTTAACTATTTTGGTGAAAATTCAGATTCCGGCATATTGTGTTTAACAATAAGCCTGAAGTGCTCTTAACCCGTGGAGGGGGGTTTGTAGGCAGGCATCTTACATCTCTTTTATTATCAAAAGGATATCTCGTCTCCCATCTGTCTAGATATCGATACAGGGTAAATGGGGTGGATCTGTTCAGGTGGGACCCCGAAAAAGGTTCATCGAACCTGGAGCACTAGATCTTCACGATGCTTTGCTTAATATCGTTAGAGAGACCTGAACCAGATTTCTATTTACCTCCTATCTGCATTTCTGCTACTCTGAAAGTTGGTGCTGAGAATGATCTGTTCATATCAATATCATTTCCCATCATATCTATAGAGTTAAGAATATCAAATGCTCTCCCTGCTATCGTAACACCTTTAACAGAATGGATCACTTTTCCGTCGGCTATCCACAAACCGGCAGCTCCTCCACTGAAGTTTCCGCTTACAGGATCAATCCCATACCCTGTAACCTCCTTAAGCAGAAGCCCTTTCGAAGTAGCTGCAATTATTTCCTCCCGTGTTTTACTGCCTGGTTCAAGACTGACATTATGAACTCCTATTCCAGGTAAACTTGCAAATCCATTCCTTGAAGCATTACCAGTGCTTTTTACTCCTGCACGTTTTGCAGATATTGTGTTATAGATAAAGCTTTTCAGAATCCCGTTTTCCACCAGAAGGTTTTTTCCTGTAGGAACACCTTCGCCATCAAATGGGGCACTCCCAGTACTTCTTTTTCTTGTACCATCATCAATTATTGTAAGAAGGGGGGAAGCAAACTGTTTATTCAGGTAATCCCTGAGAAAACTTGCTCCCTGTAAAACACGTTCTCCGTTTATGGAAGTTATTATTCCACCAATAAGCGAGCGTGCAACATCAGGATCAAAAATCACGGATGCCTTCTGTGTCTTAATCATAACAGGGTCGAGCAATTCCAGTGCTTTACCTGAGGCTTTTACAGCTATCTCTTCCAAAGGAAGAAGGTCAGAAAAGAATACTCTGGCACATGATTCTCCTCCTGTGTTTCTCTGGTCGCTTTTTTCTGCCAGAACATTTACTCCCAGAGAACATCCTGAGGATTTGAAGTACTTCGATATTCCATTTGAGTTGGCAATATATATTTCTGATTCTCCTTCACCATACCGGGCCCCGGAGCTTTTCGTTATTCCCTTGATACCTAATGCGATCCTTTCAAGCTCCAGAGCCATATTTATCTTCTTTTCCATTGTCACGGACATGATGTCCGGATCATACAGATCCTCAATATTTGTAAATCCGGTATCATCGGGCAGAACGTTATTTTCATCGTAAGTTGACAGTTTTGCAAAGGCAACCGACTTCGATATTGTGTCTTCCAAAGCTCTGTCGTTAAAATCATTACAATGGCTGAATCCCATTTTGCCGTCAATCAAGACCCGGAATCCAACACCTCTTGATGAAGCTTCCTGAACGGTTTCAATTTCTGATTTTAAAACCCTGATTGAAAGATTTCTGCCAGTCTGGAGATAAACTTCTGCATCATCCGCTCCCTGTGCAAGGCATTTTTTTACCAGTTTTTCTGTTAATGATATATAATTCATTTCTTTATTTTTAAAATATTGACTATGATCTGCTTCCGCCCACGTTTATCCCTCTGATCCTTACAGTAGGCTGCCCTGCTGTTACTTCCGCAGATTGTCCCTTCCCGCAAATGCCGGGGCCAAAATCAAGGTCGTTGCCAACTGCATCTATATTTGATATCACATCCATACATGATCCTATAAGTGTAGCTCCCTTAACGGGATTGGTTTTCTTCCCGTTTTCTATTAGATAGGCCTCCCGACATGTGAAATTAAAAACTCCTGTTACAGGATTAACACTTCCGCCGCTGAGGCTCTGGACATATATCCCTTTCTTTGTTGAAGCCAGGATATCCTCCGGGTTATCTTTACCTGTTTCAATATATGTATTTGTCATTCTCGGGATCGGAATATATCTGAACGATTCACGTCTTCCATTTCCTGTACGGGCCATTGAAAGCTGGCGGGCACTTAATATATCAGTCATAAAACCTTTCAGAACGCCATTTTCAATCAGAACATTCTTTTTGGCGGGTGTGCCCTCATCATCAAAATTTATAGTGCCGCGAAAATTGGGAATAGTACCATCATCAACCATGGTAAAACAGTCGCTTGCCACTTTATGACCCATTTTTCCTGTAAAAGCACCTACTCCTTTTGCAATGTTGTCAGCTTCGAGGGGATGGCCTACTGCCTCATGAACAAGTACACCGCCCCAGCCGTTCTGCATCACAACATCCATTATACCAGCAGGGGCATCTTCTGCTTCAAGCATGGCAATCGCTTCTCTTGCAGCATTGTGCGCGACACTCTCCGGAGTTATTTTTTCAAACATCTCAAATCCTGAATGGTGACTAAGCCTCTCTCTTGCCATGTGCCTTGCCGTTCCGTCATCACTCATCGCCTGTACAATGAAAAACAGCAGGGGAAGTTCATCTTTCAGGTATAATCCTTCGCTGTTTGCAATAACTCTTCCCCTTATTTCATCATTATAGTCGATAATTGACATTTTGATTCGAGGATCATATGCCTTAGCTGCGTCATCAGCCCTTTTAATCACTTCTATTCTCTTTTCATCTGCAATCTCATTAAGAGGCTGTTCAACAGTTATATATGAGGGTCTAACACCTTCTGAAATATCAACAGGTTCGGAAATTATTCCGTTAGTAGCTACATACGAAGCCACCTCCGCGGCTCTCAGAAGTTTTTCTTCTGTTATCTCGTCTGTATATGCATAGCCGGTTTTATTTCCTGAAATAACTCTCACACCTGCACCCTGGCTGATCCCAAACAGACCGCTTTTAAATTTAGACTCCTCCATAACTATTTGTCTTGAGATTCTGTTCTCAAGATAAACATCCGCAAAATCTCCTCCTTTCCCAATAGCTTTTGCAATTATTCTTCTAAGTGTTTCCTTATCCATATCCAGGCCGGATACTCTGTTTGATCCGCTCCTGCAGGATATTAACTGTGACATAAGGGCAGGTGTAGCTGCAATAAGAAAGCTGCCCTTCATGCTCAATTCAAGAAATTTTCTTCGGGGAATATCCCTGACATGATTTTTTTTGATGTTCATTTCTGTTGTTTTGGTTTATATTTATATATCGTTTGGTTCTTATGAAATATTTTATCTTACATAAAATTCTTTATCCCTAAGTATCCCTCCGCGAGTTGATAAAACGCTGGCTTTCCCTTTAAGTTCCGTATTTCTGTAGATCCTGATGTTAAAAACCCCGGTTGTTACATTGCCTCCCGGGGTATATCCTGTATTCCTCGAAGCAACAGGGCGTTGAAGCTGCTCTTCCATTTCGGTATATCCTGCTCTTCCCGGTTTTTCACTTGCAGCTGGAGGCTTTTTTTCGGGAATAATTTTAAAGACTGGCTTTCCATCAGCAGAACCTGAAGTATCAAAGTCAAGTACAATTCTGTCTTCATTCACTATTTTTACAAGGTGTGCCTGCCTTAATGCCGTGGGAAGCTTTCCTGAGTTTCTGTAACTGATCCTGATCTGGTAATCTGTTGAGTCTGATTTGTACGATCTTAATTTTTTTACTTCAATGTTCTCCCATTCAAGTTCTGGAAGGGCTTTGACCAACTCAAGATTAAAGAGAGCCTGGTTTGCTGCCCATGGTTCCAGATGTTTTGAAGGAGGGTTCTGCAGAAAAAATTTGGGGTCAAANNCGTTCCATATTTCATCACCGTACCATATTGCCCCGAAATACCAGTATCCGAAGTCGGGTCCATGTCCGAAGAGAGGAGACCCTCCTCCGTAATCATTATAAACATCTCCTGCTCTTTCATATCCTGTAATCCTTTTGCCCAGTTCATCAAAAGTTTTGTACCATTTCAGGTCCTCAGGGTACATTCTTTCTTCGGAAGGCGAAGTAGAAGGAGGCCTCAGATGCATTGGTACACTTGTATCCATGGAATTAACCACATATACATTGGGATGCGAAAGCAGGAAAGTAACAACAGCTCTGGTCTCAGTTTCACTCAGGGGATATTCTCCGGCACCACGTTGAGTAAATCCGCGGCCGGTGTATTCGTTCCGGGGTCTCCAGTTTTCAGGGTAATTCCTGTGCAGATCGAGACCTCCAATACCATCTTCATTAATACGACCGTCGCCATCATTGTCAATACCCTCTGAACCTGACAGGTATATTCCCTCTCCCGGCGGAACACGTTTCATTACCCTGCCCGTTGAGTCAAGAGGATGGGGTATCAGATTACCTTTTTTTTCATCTTTCCACCTCATTGTTAAAATCAGACCATTCCCGTCAAGATCATCAGGTGGATCTTCATCAAGAAGACCATCGCCATCATTATCCTCAGGACGAACGGTACTTCTGTTACTTTGTGCCGTTCTTAAATATAGGTTGTGGCCGTCGGGATTATTGACCGTTCTCAGGTAAATAGTTTTTGTATCTATCAGATGTGTTATCTCTCGATCTTTTCCGTAATTTTCCAGCAGGTATTTTGCAAGCCACATTACAGATTCAGAGCTTGTTACCTCACCACTGTGCCTGCTGCCCTCAAAGAATGCAGCCGGTTTATCAGTATCCCTTCCGGTTTTTTTATTCGTAATTGTAATTTGCAGGATCGGTCTTCCTTCAAAGCTTTTTCCGACTTCGTAAAGTTCAACTATGTCAGGGTAAGAATCTGCCCATCTTTCAAGCCAGGTATAAATAACATCAGCAGAATGATATTTATCAAATTTAAGGCTGTCTTCAGCTTCATATTGAACCTGTTGTAATCTTATTTCAGGAAAGTAGCTTATTCCGTGTCTGAATCCTGTTAAAGTATAGTTTTTTCTTATGGTTTCTGGCTCATCGGAGGAAAACTGACGGCCCTGCTGGCCATATAGCAGACAGGAAAACAAAAGAAATCCAGGTAAAAAACAATTTTTTTTTATCATCTGGTCCAGTATATTTTATGGTAGCAGTAAAATCAAGCTTAAGAAAAGTCTGTTTTGTCTTTTAACCTCTTTTTGAAATAATTTCCAGCTTTTCAAGATTAACCACCTCTATAGTCTTACCAAATATTTTTATTATGCCTTCTCTTTTAAATTCCGAGAGTGTCCTTATGACGTTTGCGGTACTCATCCCGATGTAATCTGCAATTTCCTTTCTTGAAACCTGAAGGTCGAAAATCCTGGAATTGTAGATTTCCCTGGTAAAATAGATCAGAACAAATGCGACACGGCCAGCCAGGTTTTTTTGCCTTAAATCGAGAGTCTGGCTTATTATCTTATCATAGACTTTTGAGATTTTAGTTAGAAGTCCGGATGCAAAAATTCCATTTTTAAGGAAGAGATCCTTAATATATTCCAGCTTAACAGAACAAACTACAGAATCTTCAAGAGCAGAAACAGAATAATTGTATTTTTTATCGGAAAAAATGCTAATATTACTTACAAATTCAAATGGCCTGGTGATGGTAACAATTTGCTCCTCTCCGGTAGCTGAACGCCTGTATAATTTGACAAGGCCGGTTTTAAGATATTTGAAATGCTGAATTATTTCACCCTCGAGATTTATTATCTCTCCCCTGGTGTATGACCTCTCTGTTTTTTGTCTACACAGCTCCTGAATAGTCTCATCATCCAGTGTCGTGAAAACAATTTCACGGAATTCGCAGTTTTCACATATACAGTTAGTGTCGGGATTTTTCAAAGCCTGGATTTTTGCAAAGGTATTATTTTCCCCTGATCCTTTAATGGGCTACAATTTGTTTTATTAATAAATTATAATCTAATTTGAATCTGGAAATTTTCTAAATCTCTTTTTTAATAATGATCTATAAAACAGATTATCACATGCATACGTGGTTCAGCGACGGCAGATCGGCTCCGGAAGATTATGTGGCTCCGGCTATAAAAGCCGGTTTGAAGGAGATTGGTTTCTCGGAGCATCTTACTTTGTTTAAGGGACCTCTTGAATGGAGCATGAACAGTTCAGACGTTACAGCTTACCTGAATCATATCAGGAATCTCAGAGAAAATGTAAACAACATCAAAATAAAAACAGGACTGGAGGTGGACTTTTTCCCGGGCAAAGAAAAAGAAATTCAATCTTATTTAAGCAAAATGGATCTTGACTATATTATCGGATCAGTTCATTATCTGGGAGATGATACTGTTGATATGGGTCCCGAGTTCTATGAGGGAAAAAATCTGGACAGATTGTTTGTAACATACTTCGAACAGGTATCAGCTGCTGTTGCATCGGGTCTTTTTGATATTATTGCTCACTGCGACCTGATCAGGATCTTTGGTTTTAAACCATCAATAGAAAAGGAGCCTCTATACAGGAAGCTTGCAAAAGATATCAAAACTCATGATGTTGTTTTGGAGATCAATACAAACGGCAAAAACAGACCTATAAATGATTTCTACCCTGACCGGCGGTTCCTTCATATTTTCAGAGAAGAAAAAGTACCAGTGTGTGTCAATTCAGATTCTCACATGCCTGAAAGGGTTGGACAACACTTTGAAGAAGCATATAAGCTGCTGAGAAACACAGGATATACCGAGATGGCTGTTTTCAACAAGAGAGAACGCTTTATGGTCCCATTTAAATAATCCGCAGGGACCTGCGAACTATGGATGAAACATATTTTAAACCGTTCATTTGAATTAAAATTATGAAGAGATCTGTCAGATTATTAATTTTATGCCTTCTGCTGGCTTCACTTATGGCCGGCTGTTCAATTCCTGAAATAAATAAGATCAAAACAGATGGTAATGAAGTGGTGTCTTTTACCGCATTGCCATTCTCACTTGCAGAGGTAAAACTGCTGAATGGACCATTCTTACATGCCACAGAACTTAATATGAAGAGTTTGCTTAGTTATGAGCCTGACAGGCTTCTTTCAAAATTCTATTCAGAAGCTGGGCTGAAACCTAAAGCAGATCATTACAAGGGATGGGAAGATCAAACCCTTGCGGGTCACAGCCTTGGGCATTATCTCAGTGCATGTTCAATGATGTACCAAACCACCGGGGATAAAAGGTTTTCGGAAAGAGTGAATTATATTGTTGATGAGCTGCTGAAGATCCAGGATGCAGACAGGGATGGCTATATGGGAGCTTCACCGGGAAGTAAGAGAATATTTGAGGAAGAGATAAGAAAAGGGATCATCCGGTCGCAGGGATTCGATCTTAATGGAATCTGGGCCCCCTTCTATACTCAACATAAAATAATGGCAGGCTTAAGAGATGCTTATCACCTCTGCGACAATCAAACGGCTCTTGAGATAGAAAAACGGTTTGCCGACTGGATAGACAGGATAGTGTCTCCGCTGAGCGATGAACAGATCCAGAATATGCTTCGCTGCGAACATGGAGGAATAAGTGAAACTCTGGCTGACCTCTATGCTGACACAAATGATGATAAATATCTGCGGCTTTCCCGGACATTCTACCATAAATCAATTCTTGATCCTCTCAAAGAAGGCAGGGATATCCTCCCCGGCAAGCATTGCAACACAAATATTCCAAAACTCATTGCCCTCGCGCGTCTTTATGAACTTACAGGAGATACTTCGTACAGGAAAGCAGCTGTTTTTTTCTGGAATACTGTGGTGAATCAACATTCTTATGTAACAGGAGGTAATGGCAATAGTGAGTACTTTGGCCCGGCCGGCAAACTGAGGGATCGCCTGAGTGAAGAAACTACAGAATCGTGTAATGTTTATAACATGCTCAAGTTGTCGGAGCATCTTTTTAAGTGGGATGCACCGGTTATTGTTGCCGATTTCTATGAGAGGGCCCTTTTTAATCATATCCTTGCAACTATGAATCCGGAAACCGGGCATGTAACTTATAATCTGTCACTTGAAATGGGTGGTTATAAGGATTTCCAGAACCCTTTCTGGTTTACCTGCTGCATAGGGACAGGGATGGAAAATCACTCAAAGTATGGGAAAAACATCTATTATCATAACGATAATGAGTTGTTCATATTTCAGTTTATAGCGTCCGCATTAACCTGGGAACAAAAGGGTCTGAAAATAATCCAAACCACTCAATTTCCCGAAGAGCACGGAACAACTCTGGAATTCTTTTGTGACAAGCCTGTCAGACTTACTGTTAAGGTAAGATACCCTTACTGGGCAGAAAATGGTATTGAGATAATCCTAAACGGAAAGAAAAGAAGGATTAAACAGGAACCGGGAAGCTTTGTCCCTGTTGAATCAACATGGAAAACAGGTGACAGGCTTGAAATCATAATGCCTTTTACACTGCGCCTCGAGCCAATGCCGGACGACAGTAGCCGGGTTGCTGTAATGTATGGTCCGCTGGTGATGGCAGGAGATCTTGGACCCCTGGATGATACTGTATCTGCAGACCCTGAGTATGTGCCGGTGCTGATGACTGAAACAAAAGATCCTTCTGCATGGATGCAGCCAGTTGAAGGTAAAAGAAATACCTTATTGACTCTCAACACGGGAAGACCTCGTGATATCGAAATGAGACCCTTTTATTCTTTTTATAACAGGAGGTATTCCGTTTACTGGGACCTTTTCGATGATGCTGCCTGGAGCAACAGACAAAAGGAACATGAAGCTGAACGGGAAAAAATCAAAATGCTGAAAGAAGCAACTGTTGATTTTGTTCAGCCGGGAGAAATGCAGCCAGAACGCGACCACAACTTCAAAGGGGAAAGAACTACGCCGGGCAGGTTTAAGGAACGGCCTAACCGGGAATCAAGAAGCGGATGGTTTGCGTTCGACATGAAAATAACCCCGGATAGACCGGCAGCACTTGCCGTTGAATACTGGGGAGGTTTCCCCGGTGCAAAAACATTTGATATTCTAATCAATGATGAAGTTATCGCCACTGAAAATATTTCGAATATTCAGGATGGAAATTTTATTATCATTCAATATGATATCCCTGAAAACATTTCGCGGGGGAAATCGAGGATAAATGTTAAATTTCAGGCCCATCCGGGCAACATGGCCGGACCGGTCTTCGGAATCAGAACTTTAAGGAGGTAAAGAACTATTTATCCTGCCAGAGTATGCTCGAGGAAAATTTTAATCCCAATGGTAATAAGGATCAGACCGCCTATTATTTCCACCTTGTTACCTAGCCTTGATCCTGCTGATTTTCCAATTCTGATAGCAGTCATTGAAGCAAGAAAAGTCACCGAACCTATAATTATTCCTGATATCCAGATGCGGATATTAAGAAGAGCAAAGCTTATTCCGACGGCAAAAGCATCAATACTGGTACCGACTGCGGCTGCCATCAATTCAGGGATCTTGCCGTAATCTTTTACTTCATCTTCTTTTCGTTTTTTCAAACCTCCTATGATCATTTTCAGACCCAGGAAAGAAAGTAAAACCAGGGCAACCCAGTGGTCGGCTGCATTTATTATCTCACTTATGAAGGATCCGAGAAAAAATCCGATCACGAGCAGACCAGCCTGAAAAAAAGCAAGAACCAGAGCTATTCT
>DCVC01000100.1 GCA_002328625.1 Bacteroidales bacterium UBA2198 | reverse complement strand
TCTGTTCTGTGCATGACAGAATCATCAGCGCTGCAAGGCTAATCAATACTACTTTCAGGGATGTTTTCATACGTAAATGTAAAAATACTGATTATATGACCTCCGGGATGCTGGTATTCCCTAAAAGTTGAGACATCGTATAACAGGTAGTGTTCCAATCAGCGTGTTCAGTGCAGAAGGCCGTCATCTTAAGCTGTTTCTGAGATTCCGTTGATTCATAGTAGAAAAAGTATTTCAATTTGCATATCTTTGATTGTCTGTATATTTATTCTGAAAATTTAACGTGTGATGAAATACTATCCTGAAATCATTATTATTGTCCTTCTGGGCTTGGCTGCCTGCGAGAAAAAACCAGTCGAAACAAAGTCTGGAAGCCTCGTGCTTACAGGAATTACATCAACCAAGGGGAGTGAGATGGTAACAATCGACCTCGACTCGGGTTATGTAAACACAAACCCAATCGATTGCCATATCCTGAGTTCAACGGTATATGACCCGAACACTGGGGGATACGGATATGTAAGCTGTGATACGGTTTTCACCCTTGTCAATACCGATAACGGAGGAATATTAAAGTCATTCAGGCTACCGGGTCTTATTTCGAGTGCGGTGATAGATCCGGAGAAAAACCTTCTCATCGGCACTTACGGCGAATACGAGTATGTTGATGATCCGGACAGTACCAACAATGCCACCTTACCGGTATTTCATACCTATCTTCTTGCAACAAACCTTGCAACAGGTGATGTTGTGTTAAATAAGGAATTTGATCTCGGGGATGGTGTTTTTCTCTGCACGCATTTCTTCGATCCATCAAGCAGGCATTATGTCCTTCAAAGGGCGGACAACAGGCTGTTATTCATCAACCCGGTCACCGGAACAACAACGAAGAGCGTTGACTTAGGCAAGCCGCTTACAAATGTGGTCTTTGATGCGAATGGGGGTAACATAATAGCTATGAGACCCGGGAGTGAGACGGGAGAATACTACATTGAAATATACCAGCCTGGCACTGGTAAACTGCTAAATTCAAGTCGGGTGAACGGCATTGACGGTTATCATTACTGTATAGCTGCCTTTGATCCCGGCACAGGGTGTTACCTTGCTGTCAGCTCTGACAATAATGTACTTTTCATTGTTCCTGAAACAGGGGAGATCATTAGAACGGTTAAGCTGGATTATTCTCTCAGCGATGTCAGGTTCCTGAGGAAATAAATTACAGGCACTTATATATGAAAACAAATCTCACTATTTTCTTCTTTTTCTTCACCCTTTCCGTCTATTCTCAAACTGTGATGGTAAGTGGATATGTCAGAGATTCCGAAAGCGGAGAGGGGTTAGAGGAAGCTAATGTCTATCTGGCAGGAGTGAACCGCGGTAGTACTACCAGTAAAACCGGCTATTACCGGCTTTACCTCCCTGCCGGGGATGTGAATCTGAACTGCAGCTATGTAGGTTATACCACACTTTGCACAAAGAGTGTATGTGCACAAAATGATTTAAAAAAGGGATATTTAGTTTTAGAAACGAAGGACACAATTATAGGAACACTGAAAAATAAAGATTACTATTCAGCAATTGGAGTTAATTTATATCAGGGGGATAGCAAAACCAGATATCCAAGAAAGGTATTAACAGAAATACATATTGAAACTGATATGTATGTGAAAAGCGACTTGGGAATATGGTCTCAAGCTTTTTTTAGAAAAGATTTATCTGGAAACGTAAACCTTTACGCATATAGAAAATCCAAAAAGCTAGGAGGATTTGATACTGATATAAATTCCGGGAGACTGATTCCTGCTATTAAATTTTATTGCAATGATTATCCAAATTTGACTAATGAGATAAAATACATTAACAAAGAAAATGTTGATGAATTTATTACGAAATACAACGTTTGGAAATCAGTAAATCCTGAGAGTAATTCTTATTTTGAAAAGAACATTCATAATAAACCTCTTATTAATTTCAAGATGAGTTTTTTGCTGCCAGGAGTAGGGTTTGAGCTAGGATTAAGTGATAAGGTTTCTGTGAGTACAATGTTAAAAAATGAAATTGGATATGGCAGTTCAGTCGGTTGGATTATAAATCCATTCATTGATACGCAATTAAGATACTATCATAACATTGACAAAAGAAAAGCTGAGAACAAGAGGACTTACAAATATTCAGGAAATTATATATGTATAGTTGATGCCTACTTCCTTGACAATAAGGCGAATCTGATTGGAATAGAATACGGATGGCAACGAGTGATAAATAAGCACTGGTATTATAATTTAGGTTTTGGAGCAGGAAAATGGACGAATGGAAATCAAGGTTTTTCAATTTTATACGATTTTGATTTTGGATATAATTTTTAATTATTTACTGCTAGCAACATTGTTAATGTAGCTGGGTTTTATTATAGGAGTATGGATTCTTTATCTCAAGCGAATTCTTATTGGAGCGACCGCTCGATGTCAAATTAGAGATAGGGGGCAACAGTATTAATTACAAATAAATAACATCCAGGGTTCCAAATCGCCTGTTAGATATATTCTGTAATTTCGACCCGGATAAAGTTTAAGATGAAAAGGACCTATAAAAAAGCTGTTCTGGAGGCCCTGGAACGCACAAAAAGCATTAAAAACGAAACGCTGACAGAAGAAGATATACGGCACTTACCTGCCATTGTTCAAAAGTATCTTCATTACACAGGATCGGTCGGGAAAGAAAAAGTATTGAACTTCAGGGCAGAATTTACCGGGGGGATCAGATCAAAATCGTCCGAAGAATTTATGCCTCTCAAATCAGTACAATATAACTTCACTGACAATCCTACCCGGCTTTTTTACATTGTTGCAAAGAAAAAAGGAATTCCTGCCAGGGGCATTCACCTCTACAGGGATCAGACAGCAATCATGCTGGTAAAGATTCTTGGACTGTTTACAGTGGTAGATGCTAAAGGGAAGGAAATGAATCAGGGAGAGACTGTAACACTGTTTAATGATATGTGTTTTATGGCACCGGCTACACTGATTGATCGGAATATAGAATGGCAGGAGGTTGACGCCTTAACAGTCGGTGCAAAATTCACCAACGGCAATATTTCTATAGGGGCAATATTGTATTTCAATGAAGAGGGTGAACTCGTGAACTTTCTGAGCAATGACAGATTTGAAACTACAGATGGGAAGAACTACAATAATTATCCCTGGCTCACCCCGGTGACAGGTTATACAAATATTAACGGATACCGTCTTCCCTCTGGTGCAAAGCTGATATATAAACACCCTGATGAAGATCTGGTCTATGGTGAGTTCACCTTAAAAAGCATAGAATACAACTG
>DCVC01000002.1 GCA_002328625.1 Bacteroidales bacterium UBA2198 | reverse complement strand
GGCGGTTTAATTAATATTATACTTCAAGACACTTTAGGGGATGTATACATAACCATTTCTGACACAGGCACAGGGATAAAAGAGGAAGACAGGATGAAAATATTTGAACCTTTTTTTACAACAAAAGGAATAGGAGCAGGGACAGGACTGGGATTGGCCACTGCTTATGGTATTGTAAAAATGCATAAGGGGAATATTACTGTTGAATCAAATACTGATCCGGAGCATGGAACGACCGGAACCAGTTTTAAGATAGTACTTCCAAGGCGGAAGGAGTAACGTAAAGTAAGACTGACAGTTGAAGAATCATATTTGTAATTATTAAATATTGGTTTCAAGTATTTCAGAACAATGTATATAATATGAAAAAGAGCGACATTACAATACTGGTGGCCGATGATGATCCTGATTATCTTTTCCAGACACTTAAAGGACTGGAAAGGGCTGGTTACAAAACTATTGCAGCTGAAAGCCAGGCGGAAGCCGAATCGGTGATTGCTAAATTCAAACCAGATCTGGCAATTTTTGATCTTATGATGGAGAGTAATGACAGCGGTTTTGTTTTATGTTACAAAATAAAGCGAAAATATCCTGATGTCCCCGTTATACTTGCTACCGCGGTTGCCAGAGAAACAGGCATGTCGTTCAGCCTCGATTCCGGGCAGGAGAAAGCCTGGATAAGAGCCGACAGATACCTGGAGAAGGGAATAAGAGCTGAGCAGCTTGACCAGGAAATAATGAAACTTTTAAGACTATGATATGGCAGTATTAAAAGTACTTGTTATTGATGATGAACCTGGAATAAGATCAGGCGTCTCAAGAATACTCAATAATTTCCAGGTTACATATCCATTTATGGATGAGGACTATACTTATGAGGTTATTGAGGCTTCCACCGGAGAGGATGGTGTTAAGATAATTGACTCCGAAAGACCTGACATTGTTCTGCTTGACAATAAACTGCCTGGCATGCAGGGAATTGATGTGCTGGAATATATCAGAGACAAGAAATATGATATAGTCGTTGCGATGATCACGTCTTATGCATCACTTGACATAGCAATAAAAGCTACAAAAGACGGAGCTACAGATTTTATTCCCAAACCTTTTACACCGCAGGAACTGAAATCAAGTATTGAGAATATTACAAAACAGCAATATCTGAAAAGGATAACACACAGGATGAACCAGGAGGGTAAAAAAATAAGGTATCAGTTCCTTTCTGTATTGTCACATGAGCTAAAAGCACCATTGAATGCGATTGAGGGCTATTTGCGGATGATGCAGGAAAAGCAGTCTGGTGACAGGATTGATGATTATGCGACTCCTATTGAAAGATCGCTTCAAAGAATCCATGGAATGAGAAACCTGATCATGGACCTTCTGGATTTTACAAAGATCCGCCTGGAAAAGAAGGACGAAAAGATAGAGAGGGTTGACCTTGCAGAAGTTGCTTCAGGTGCAATTGTTACGGTTCAACCTTATGCGATACAAATGGAGGTAACGATAAAACTTGATGTAAGGTCTGAAGCTTTCTTTATGGCTGATCCGACTGATATGGAGATTATTTTTAACAATCTTGTTTCAAATGCAGTCAAGTATAACAAACCCGGAGGTAGAGCTGAAATCATCATTGAAAGAACTGAAGATGAGGTTGTAATTGTCTTCTCCGATACAGGAATAGGCATTAAGGAAGCAGACAGGCAGAATCTTTTTACTGAGTTCGTACGGATAAAGGATGAGAGAACAAGAAATATCACTGGAAGTGGTCTTGGATTGTCAATTGTACGAAAAGTAATTGAACTGTATAACGGTTCTATAAGTGTTGAAAGTGAACCGGATGTGGGAACTAAATTCACTGTGAGACTCCCCGTAAATACTAATGATAATGTATTATAGATATGGACAAACTACCCGGAAAAACTGTTGAAAGGCTCAGCGAATACAGAAGGACACTTCTTGAATGCCTCAATGAGAAGAAGAACTTTATTTTTTCTCACGATCTCGCCGCTTTGCTTCATATCACGGCAGTACAGGTACGGCGAGACCTGATGCTGATAGGCTACTCGAGCAGTCTAAGAAAAGGATATGATATACGAGAACTTATTGAAACCATTGGAAAAATAATTGATTCTGAAGAGAGTTTGAATGTGGCTATTATAGGGATTGGTAATCTTGGAAGAGCAGTCGCCGGTTATTTTAAGGGCAAGAGATCGAAACTGAATCTTGTTGCCTCATTCGACAACGATCCTCATAAGATCAATAAAGTCATCAGCGGTGTAAAATGTTACCCATATCATGAGATGGAAAGTCTGATCAGAGACCTTGACATAAGGATTGCCATTCTGACTGTACCTGCTGACCATGCAGAAGAGATTGCGGAGGAGACAGTCCGTTTCGGAATAAAGGGTATTCTAAATTACACAACTGTTCCTCTAAATGTGCCTCCTGAGGTCTATCTTGAAGAATATGATATGATAACCTCCATAGAAAAGGTAGCTTATTTTGTAAAGGAGGGGAGGTTCTAGCCTTTCATTTCAATATGAAAATCTTCAGAAGCTTTGAAGAAGCAGGGAATATAAGAAACCCTGTTGTGACCACAGGCTCTTTCGACGGTGTCCATATTGGTCACAAGATGATCATTAACCGTCTTAAGATGTTGGCCGGTAAGCACAGCGGGGAATCGGTTCTTATCACATTTGACCCTCATCCACGGAAAGTCCTTTACCCTGAAACAACAGGGAAGAACCTTAAACTTATTAATTCACAGGAAGAGAAACTTGAGCTCTTGCGAAAATCAGGTCTTGACAATGTTGTAATTATTGAGTTTACGAAGGAATTTTCCAGGATAACCAGCGAGCAGTTTGTCCGTGATATCCTTCATGGAATACTAAATGCGAGGATTGTTGTTGTTGGATTCAATCATCACTTCGGGTTCAACAAAGAGGGCGACTACAGACAACTCTGGGCTCTCAGGGAGAAATACGATTTTGAAGCTGAAGAGATTCCTGAACAGGAAGTTCATCATGAAACTGTAAGCTCAACAAAGATCCGGCAAGCAATCTGTGACGGATATATTCAAAGAGCAAATGCATATCTTGATCACTATTACATTATAATGGGTACACCTCAGGTCTACAATTACGAAAATCCGTTTTATCCTTATTCAATGATTAAAATACCTCTTTCCGAAGAATCTAAATTGCTGCCTGCACATGGCATTTATGCCGTCTCTGCCGAGTCCGGAACTGCCAGCGCCAGGGGCATGGCAATTATTAACCAAAGGTCAGGTGAAGAGACTGAGGTGCTTTATCAACTTATTGATGGAATTAACTTTCCTGAAAGACAGAAAATTATTCTCTATTTTCATAAGAAAATACATGGTTCAATAGATCTCACAGAGTTTAAAATGTCTTCAAACAGGCTCAAAGCGGCAAAAGATGAGATACTGGAGCTTATTTACTGACATTAATCATAGCATTTTAGCGGTTTATTGAGTATCTTTGAATAATATAATTTCCCCTTTACTTATGCGGTTTTCCCCTGAAAAATTAAGTATTCCCGATCAAAGAATGAAACCATTCATTGATCCTGTTGAAATATGGAACCTTTTAAACAATGTCAAACCTGAAAGGAGCCACGTCAGAGAAGTTATTGCAAAGTCGCTTGACAAACAAAGATTGACCCTCGAAGAGACAGCAGTACTTGTAAATGCCGTCGGAGCCGGTCTGATGGATGAAATAAAAGAGGGAGCCCGTGAACTGAAACAGAAAGTATATGGTAACAGGATCGTCCTCTTTGCCCCACTCTATATCGGCAACAGGTGCACTAATAACTGCCAGTATTGCGGATTCAGGGTTTCCAACAGGGATGCTGTCAGGAAAACACTGACCGATGATGAGATAGTTAAGGAAGTTGAGGCGCTTGAAGACAACGGCCAGAAACGACTGATCCTCGTTTATGGTGAACATCCGGATTATTCGGCTGAATATATCGCGCATACCGTGAAATTGGTTTATGGCATAAAGAAAGGCAATGGAGAAATAAGACGTGTCAATATCAACGCCGCTCCCCTTGATATTGAGGGCTTCCGGAAAGTTGGGGATTCGGGCATTGGAACATATCAGATATTTCAGGAAACCTATCATCCGGAAGCATATGGGTGGTATCACCTTGGAGGAAAGAAAAAGGATTATGAGTGGCGTCTTACGGCTCTCGACAGGGCACAGGAAGCAGGTATTGACGACGTTGGAATAGGAGCATTATTCGGCCTTTATGACTGGCGGTTTGAAGTTCTTGGTCTTGTTCGCCATACAAACCACCTTGAAGCCTGCTATAATATCGGTCCACATACAATATCATTTCCCCGCATAAAGGATGCACAAAGCCTGAAAATAAATTCAAAATATCAGACTGGTGACGAAGATTTTAAGAAACTCGTGGCCATCCTGAGGCTGGCCGTACCCTATACGGGATTAATACTGACAGCGAGAGAAGCCCCTGATGTACGAAGGGAGGTTCTTCAATACGGAGTTTCGCAGATTGACGGGGGAACGAAACTTGAACTCGGTGCATATTCAGATTCAAAAAATGAGGAGCAGAATCTTAACCGTGAACAATTCAGGATAAATGACCCCAGATCACTTGCTGAAGTTATTGATGAACTGCTTACCAGCGATTACCTGCCTTCATTTTGTACATCATGCTACAGGATGGGACGCACGGGGGAACATTTCATGGAATTCTCCGTGCCCGGGTTTATTAAAAGATTCTGTACTCCGAATGCTATTCTGACACTTTCTGAATATATATGTGACTATGCAACGGAAGAGGTGGCTGAAAAAGGATGGAAAGTGATTGACAAGAACCTTGAGAAGCTTGAACCGTCAGTGATTCTGAAAATAAAAGAAAAAATTGAAAGGATTAAGAAAGGAGAAAGGGATCTGTATTTTTAGGGCACAGGGCTCAGGGCACAGGGCAAAGGGCTCAGGGCTCAGGGCAAAGGGCACAGGGCACAGGGCTCAGGGCACAGGGCTCAGGGCTCAGGGCACAGGGCACAGG
>DCVC01000152.1:17811-21731 GCA_002328625.1 Bacteroidales bacterium UBA2198 | reverse complement strand
GGTTTGTATATCCTTGTACCTTTCTCCTTTACCACAAACCCATTTTCAAGTTTTGATAAAAACTCACTTTCCGACAAGCCATTAAGATCTTTTATTGTCCTGTTGTAATCAATTATTCGCAACTGGTTATCCGGGAAATGAACAGCAAGGAAGTAGTTGTATTCTTCAGTTCCGTTGTGAGAAGGGTTCCTCTCCCTTTTCTCTTTGCCTACAAGTGCGGCGGCAGCAGTTCTATGGTGACCGTCAGCCACATAGGTAAAGGGAACTTTTTCTGCAAACAGCTTTTCTATAAGCCTGTTTGTTTCGGTATTTGTAACAACCCAGAAATGGTGTCCGAAACCGTCTTCTGCAACAAAGTCATATTCAGGTTTCTGGTTTTTTATTATTCTGCGGACAAGCTTATCCAGCTCCTTTACTGCAGGATATGTAAAGAAGACCGGTTCCATATTTGCATTATTGACCCTCACATGGATCATCCGGTCCTGCTCCTTGTCGGGTCGTGTAAGCTCATGCTTCCTGATCACACCATTAAGATAATCATCCACAGATGCACATCCCACAATTCCATATTGTGTACGTCCTTCCATGGTCTGTGCATAAATATAGAAATGCGGTTCCTCATCCTGGACCAGCCATCCCTTATTCTGCCACCTGGCAAAATTATCAACTGACTTATTATATACTTCCTCTGAATGGGGGTCAATTTCCGGTGGAAGATCAATCTCGGCCCGTGTAATATGAAGTAATGAACACTCCTTTCCGGCTGCCATATTCCTTGCTTCAACGGTATTCATCACGTCGTAAGGGAGACATGCCAATTCCCTGACTAAGACAGCAGGAGGTCTTAGTCCTTTAAATGGTTTAACAACAGCCATTAATCTACGATATTAGTTTATTTACTTATTAGTCCTTGTTGCCGGTTACCGGGTAATGACAATCCGCAGCTGCCAACTTGTACCCGGCAACAGGGAAATCAGGCTACTTATTGACTCTGTATTTCTCGTTTCCGGTTTTGAAATAATCAACAATCTGGTTGGCAGCCGCAACGCCTGCATTGATATTTGCCTCTGCAGTCTGGGCACCCATTTTCTTTGCAGTAAAAACGAATCTGCCCTGGTGCTTCTCCTCGAAAACTGCTTTGCAGTCAGGTTCAACATCTGACAGATACTTAAAATCAGGCCTCATCTCAAAGATTCTAAGAAGATCCTCTTCATTTATTACCTCTTTACGCGCAGTATTTACCAAAACTGCATTTTTTGGCATTCTGTTGAGAAGATCGTATCCGATCGATTTTTTTGTTTTATCGTTTGCAGGCATATGCAACGATACATACTGGCATGTAGAATAAAGATCTTCAGGTTTGTTGCAGGCTTTTATGCCAAATTCATTTATTACCTTACCATCTACGTATGGATCATAAGCATAAACATCCATGCCGAAACCTTTACCAATCTCTGCAACATACTTTCCGACATTTCCAAATGCATGTAATCCCAAAGTTTTGTCCCTGAGTTCTGTACCGGATTTTCCGGTAAAGCCTCCCCGTGCCTGGAAAAGCATCATCTCGAATGCCAGCTCTGCAACTGCATTTGAATTCTGCCCGGGAGTGTTCATTGCAATCACATTGCGGGCAGTGCATGCCTGCAGATCAAGATTATCGTAACCAGCTCCTGCCCTTACAACGATCTGCAGTTTCTTTGCAGCATCGAGTATCCGGGCTGTTACGAGGTCGCTTCGAACAATTAGTGCATCAGCATCAGAAACTGCAGCAAGTAACTCTGTAACATCTTTGTAGTTTTCCAGTAATGCAATTTCATGACCTGCTGCCTCGGTCACTTCACGTATCAGTTTTACGGCAACCGGGGCGAATGGTTTTTCTGTTGCAACAAGTATTTTCATATAGTTTGGTTTTTAAATACGAGATCATTGGTAAGGTTTATTCATTTTTCGCAAATGAAATTTCAATTCATTGATTCAAATTCTCTCATTGTGTCAACAAGTGCCTTAACGCTCTCCACAGGGAGAGCATTATAGGTGGATGCACGGAATCCTCCTACTGAACGATGCCCCGCGATTCCTGTCATCCCTTTTGACTTTGCGAAATCGGCAAAAGGAGCCTCAAGCTCTTTGTATTCGTCGGCCATGACAAAGCAAATGTTCATTACAGAGCGGTCTTCCTGATCTTTTATGGTAGGAACGAATAACTTGTTTCTGTCTATTTCATCATATAACATTTTGGCCTTTTCAAGGTTTATTTTCTGAATAGCTTTCACACCGCCAAGTTCCTTAAGCCATTTAAGTGTTTGTTGTGCGGCAAAAACTGCAAAAACAGGAGGTGTGTTGAACATTGATTCACTTTTGATATGCGTTCTGTAATCGAGCATTGTCGGAATAGGACGGCTTACCTTGCCAAGGACATCCTCTTTAACAATAATCACAGTGACTCCTGCAGGACCAAGATTTTTTTGTGCACCTGCATAAATTATGGCATACTTTGATATATCAACCGGGCGGCTGAAAATATCTGATGACATATCGGCAACCAGTGGTAAGGATACATCGGGATCCTTTTTAAGCTGTGTTCCGAATATTGTATTGTTCGTGGTTATATGAAAATAATCTGCGTCAGAAGGAACAACATAATTCTTTGGAATATAATTATAATTCTTCTCTTTTGAGGATGCCACCTCAACAACCTCACCAAACGTTTTGGCTTCCTTAAGGGCTTTGTTGGCCCACTCACCAGTGTTAAGGTAAGCAGATTTCTTATTCATAAGATTCATTGGCACCATAGCGAACTGGAGGCTTGCTCCTCCTCCAAGAAAAATTACCTGGTAACCTGCGGGGACTTCCAGCAATTCCTTCACAAGAGAAATTGTATCGTTCATGCAGGCGATGAACTCTTTGCTCCTGTGTGAGATTTCAAGTACGGACAATCCCGAATTTGCAAAATTTCTTATTCCTTCAATGGTATTGTCAATTGTATATTGCGGTAATATTGAAGGACCTGCATAAAAATTGTGTTTTTTCATGATCCTGATGTTAATTTTTTAGATAAAATGCCGAACTGTCTGCTAACAAAAATATACAAAAATCATCTGTCTTTCTTTCATTCTTCTTGCAATGGCAATATTTTTATAAAATATTATTAACAAGAATTCCGCTTTTAATTACAGGTATTTTGTCGGTGAAGTCTGTGGTGAGACAGAAAGCCAGACAATCATCCAGTCCCTTGTCTCTTAACCTTGTCCTCTGTGCTGCTTTTTCTATATATCCCGGCAGATCTAATTTAGCCAGGGACCATAAATCGATTGCAGCATGGGTTGAATCACATATGGATGAATATAATGATGTTGCCATAAGTCTTTCGGCATACGATCCTGCACATATTGTATCTTCAAGGTTAAACCTGTTTTTCCAACCTGCGCAAAACAAAACAACATCGTTTTCCTGTTTTGCCAGCCAGCCTGAAAGGGCACTGATATTAAGAAAAGATCCTATGACAATTTTGCTGGCTGAAGAAGCCATGTTGATAATACCTGTACCATTGGTCGTACTGTAAACAACTGTTTTGCCTTCGACTTTTTCGCGTGTAAAATTGAAAGGAGAGTTGCCGAAATCTGCAAAATCAAGGACAAAACCATCCCGCTCTGCTGCCACGAGGAATCCTTTCTTTTTATATTCCCTGGCTTCATCAACGCCTGCAACCGGTATTACTGACTCAACCCCGTTGGCAAATGCAGTGCAGATTGCTGATGTTGCCCGTAAAATATCAATGATCACAACTATAGAATCCCGGTGTTCGTCAGGCTCATATAAAGCTGGTGAAAAGCATGTTTCAAGTCTTCTTTTCAGCATAAAACATTTGGAACTTATCCGTTTTTTTTGTATATTGGTAAGTTAACTACTCTTGCTTTGAG
>DCVC01000152.1:8575-17785 GCA_002328625.1 Bacteroidales bacterium UBA2198 | reverse complement strand
TTCATCATTGGCGACATCGTTCCTGAAGTAACCTCTCCAATAATATTACCATGTTCATCAACAACTTCATAATGTTGTCTTGGAATACCACGGTCGATCATTACAAATCCTTTGAGTTTTCGTTTAACGCCCTCCTCTTTTTGTTTCAGCAGGAAGTCTTTATCAATGAAGTTCTTTTCAGGAGTGAACTTTGTGATCCAACCCAATCCTGCTTCAATTGGAGAGGTCTGGTCGTTTATATCATTTCCGTAAAGGCAATAACCCATTTCAAGCCTCAATGTATCCCTTGCACCCAGGCCTACAGGCCTGATGTTAAAATCAGCACCTGCCTCAAATACTGCCTTCCAGAGTTTTGGAGCATCCTCAATTCTGACATAAATCTCACAACCCCCCGCTCCTGTATAACCGGTTATTGAAAAAATAACATCCTGAATACCTGCAAATTCGATTACCTTAAATGTATAATAATCCATCTCCTCCAAAGGTTCTGTTGTAAGCTTCTGCATCGCTTTCAGTGCCAGAGGTCCCTGTACTGCAAGCTGAGCAATCTCACCAGATGCATTGACAAGATCCCTGCCTGTCACTATATTAAACTTACTTGCATGTTTAGTACACCAATCCCAGTCCTTGCCGATATTTGCAGCATTTACTACCAGCAGATATCTGTCATTGGGGAACCGGTAAACAAGAAGGTCATCCACTATTCCTCCCTGGCCATTTGGAAAACATGAGTATTGAATTTTCCCTTCAACCAGAACCGATACATCATTGGATGTTATGTACTGCAGGTATTTTAAGGCTGATGGTCCTGTTACCCAAAACTCTCCCATGTGGGAAACATCAAAAACACCAATGCTTTTCCTGACCGCAATATGTTCCTCATTAATTCCAACATACTCTACAGGCATGCAGTAACCTGCAAAGGAAACCATCTTTGCGCCTGCCTCTTCATGAAATCTGGTAAATGCTGTGTATTTCATTAAACCTGGTTTTAATACATCAAATAGCTTTCTGCAAATGAATTTTGTTTTATTCTTATAAAAATTAATTTTATCAGCATAAAAATAGAATTTATTTCCCTTTTTTAAAAGTGAGCGCACAGCCGAAGAAAAAATAAAAATTTATTACTTTTGTTGTGCATTTCGGGCGTCATTATCAAATAAATGCCAAATGGCTTGCAATTATGGATTACAAATTCATCAAAACTGATTATCTTGAATCGGTATCAGGAGGTGACAGGACCTTGATAAAGGAATTAACAGACATGTTCAGGGAACAGATGATTGAAATGCAATCCGAAATGATTGCTCTACTGGCTGAAAAGAATTATCATTCTTTAGGTCTGCTGGCACATAAGGCAAAGTCGTCAGTTGCAATTATGGGCATGGAAGAGCTTTCTGAGATGCTTAAAACATTTGAACTGCAGGTTAAAGCATCTGAAGCTGTGGAACTGTATGATTCATATGTATCAAGATTTGTACACGACACAAAGGAGGCTATTTCCGAGCTCGATGATCTTTTAAATAATAATTAAAACCAATCTGAAATGATCAATATTGAAAGAAGAGATAAAATAGACATAATTACTTTCTCCGTCAATAAGATAAATGCCAATACCATTGACGCTATCAAGGAAGGAGTAAAAAATTTGTTCGAAAACTTAAATACGAAGGTTATTGTTGATCTTAAAGGGGTTGATTATATTGACAGTTCTGGTTTTGCATGGTTCCTTTCACTTCATAAAGCTGCACGAGCAAGTTACGGTACTCTGAAATTCATGAATCCGGAGCCAAGGGTTAATGAGCTGTTTCAGACTCTTCACCTTCATACTGTTTTTGAGATTTTCTACGATCTTGATGACTGTATTAAGTCATTCAGATAGGTTATTTAATGTTCCTGCTGCTGAGTAAGAGGTGCCCATTCTCCACATCTATTATTACTGCGCTGTCTTCTCCGGAAATCTTGCCTGATATTATTTCCTTCGACATCTCGTTCACTATCTCTTTTTGTATCAGCCTCTTAACAGGCCTTGCTCCGGATTGAGGATCATACCCGCGTTCCGACAGCCAGTCAATTGCGTCCTCAGAAATCTCCAGCCTGAGATTATGCCCGGAGAGCAGGCTTTCTATTCTTTTTAACTGCATCAGTACAATTTCCCGTATCTGGGTTAAATCAAGCGGCATGAACATTACTATTTCATCAACCCTGTTAAGGAATTCGGGTCTCAGCGATTTTCTCAGCAGCATAAATATGTCGTTGCGAAGAAGTTCCTCTTCCTTTTCAGGCATATTATTCTTCCATTTTTCCATCCGGTCCCTGATAATGTCGGAACCGAGGTTCGAAGTCATTATAACAATAACATTTCTGAAGTTAACAGTTCGTCCTTTATTGTCTGTGAGTCTGCCATCCTCAAGAACCTGCAGCAGTAGATTGAACAAATCGGGGTGAGCCTTCTCAATCTCATCAAGGAGAACGACAGAATAAGGTTTATGCCTTACAGCTTCAGTTAGCTGCCCTCCTTCATCATAACCTATATATCCCGGAGGAGCACCGATCAGCCTTGATACTGAATGTCTTTCCTGATATTCCGACATATCGATGCGGGTCATAAGGTTTTCATCGTTAAAGAGAAACTCAGCAAGAGCCCTGGCAAGTTCTGTTTTTCCGACACCTGTGGTTCCTATAAAAATGAATGATCCTACAGGCCGTTTCTGATCCTGGAGACCTGCCCTTGATCTTCTTACAGCATCAGCAACAGCTTTTATAGCTTCATCCTGTCCTACTACTCTTTTATGGAGTTCGTCCTCCAGCCTGAGAAGTTTTTCCTTTTCGCTCTCAAGCATTCGCGATATCGGTATACCGGTCCATTTTGACACAATTGATGCAATATCTTCCGATCTGACTTCTTCCTGTACCAGAGAACCCTTGCTTCTTCTTTTTTCAATGAGTTCTTTAAGATCAGCAATCTCTCTTTCCATACCGATTATTTTTCCATATCTGATCTCCGCAACTCTCCCGTAATCACCTTTGCGTTCTGCCTCATCAGCTTCAAAACGGAGTGCTTCAACAGCTTCCTTTCTTTCCTGTACCTTCTCTATCATCTCTTTTTCCGATCTCCATGCAGCTTTGAGTTCATCCCTTTTTGTCATTAAGTCAGCAAGCTCCCTTGAGATCTTTTCCTCTTTTGCTTTATCCCCGTCTCTTCTTATAGCCTCTCTCTCTATCTCAAGCCTTGTGATTGCCCTTACTGTTTCATCAAGCTCTTCGGGAACAGAATTCATTTCAAGCCTTAGCCTTGAAGCAGCTTCATCAATAAGATCAATGGCTTTATCAGGAAGAAATCGGTCGGTGATATAACGTGTCGACAGATCTACTGCCGCAATAAGAGCTTCATCTCTTATTATAACCTTATGGTGAGTTTCATATTTTTCACGTATACCCCGCAGAATAGAAATGGTATCTTCTCTGTCGGGCTCATCAACCATCACGATCTGGAATCTTCTTTCGAGTGCCTTATCTTTCTCAAAATATTTCTGGTATTCATTCAATGTGGTTGCACCTATTGCTCTGAGTTCGCCTCTTGCGAGTGCCGGTTTAAGTATGTTGGCAGCATCAAGAGCGCCTTCCGATTTGCCTGCGCCGACAAGGGTATGTATTTCATCGATAAACATAACTATTTCACCATCAGAGGAAACGACTTCATTTACAACCGATTTCAGCCTCTCTTCAAACTCTCCTTTATATTTCGCACCGGCAATGAGTGCACCCATATCGAGGGAATAAATGATTTTTGATTTCAGATCCTCTGGTACATCACCCCGTATTATTCTGTGTGCCAATCCCTCGGCTATTGCTGTTTTCCCCACTCCAGGTTCGCCGATAAGAACAGGATTATTCTTAGTGCGGCGGGTAAGAATCTGCAATATCCTTCGTATCTCATCATCGCGACCTATAACAGGGTCAAGTTTTCCGGTTCTTGCCCTCTCATTCAGGTTGATGGCATATCTGTTGAGTGAATTGAATGTATCTTCCGATGTCTGGCTTTCAACTGAAGCTCCCTTTCTCAATTCCATGACAGCAGCTTTAAGGTCCTTCATTGTAACCCCATGATCTTTAAGAATCCTTGACGCTTTATCGTCGGTATCAAGAATACCCATAATAATATGTTCAGCAGTAACAAATTTATCTTTCATCCTGGATGCATGATCATTGGCTTTCCTCAGAGCTTCGGAAGCTGCTGACGATAAGTAGTTTTCAGCACCTGACACTTTCGGGCAGGAGTCAATTATTCTTTCCAGCTCATTTGTGATAACCATTTCGTTTATACCTATTTTTCCAAAGAGATAATTTACAACGCTTTCCGCCTGACTAATCACTCCCTGCATAATATGAGCACATTCAACGGCCTGCTGTCCTTTTGAGCTTGCTATATTAAAGGCCTGCTGAATCGATTCCTGCGCTTTTAATGTAAAATTATTCAAGTTCATGCTTTTCTTTATTTATCTGCCGATCATCAAAACCTCTGCCATTAGCTTCTTTTGCCGTTTTGACATCAAAAATTCTGCTAAATATGTCAACATGTCAAATAACTTACCTCCTTTGACTATCTTAAATATTATATTTGGTGCTAAATCTATCTGAACTAAAGATGAGCAGACTTATATGGAAACCCGGAACAATGATCTATCCATTGCCGGCAGTGATGGTTAGCTGCGGGTCATCTCCTGATGAATACAATATAATAACTGTATCATGGACCGGTACAATATGCACCGACCCTCCAATGTGTTATATTTCATTAAGACCCGAACGACACTCTTTCGGTATTATTAATAAGAACAGGGAATTTGTAATAAACCTGACGACAAGATCCCTGGCTTATGCCACCGATTGGTGTGGAATAAAATCCGGAAAAGATTTTGACAAATTTTCTGCAATGGGCCTTACACCCGGGAAAGCATCAAAAGTAAAGGCTCCGATAATAAAGGAATCACCCATCAATATTGAATGTATACTGAAAGAGATCAAAGAGCTGGGGTCACATCATATGTTTATTTCCGAAGTGGCAGCAGTAGGTGCCAGTAAAAAATATTTTAATAGAAAGAGCGGTTCATTCCTGCTAAATGATGCCAGCCTTCTTTGCTACTCTCATGGTAAATACTATGAAACAGGCAGTTATATCGGAAAATTTGGTTTTTCTGTCAATAAGAAAAGAAAAAGGAAAAATAGTGTTTTAAAACCTCATCGTTAATAACTATATTAGGATTATTTAGATCAATTATTTAATTTCATCACTTCATTTTGAACTGCAATATCTGATAAAATGAGTGAAAAGATCCTCGAAACCTTGATGCAATTGTTTGCGATCATTGCAAATCCGCAGAGTAACGACAATGAAAGAAGAGGTGTGGTTAAAGCTTTTCTCAAACGTATGCTTAATCAGGAGCTTGTCAAACAATATCTCTCAACTTACGATAATGCTTATGAAGAGGCAATAAAAAAGCTGGAAAAAAGCAGTACCGAAAGGCGTGAAGGAGCTATTGCAGTAAGGATAAGAAAACTTTGCAAGGAAATAAATGAACAGGGTCAGCTTGACCAGGAACAAAGAATTGTTGTAGTCATCCAGGCACTGGAATTCTGTAAATCGGGAGGTGAAGAAGTAAGCTCTCTTGAACTCGGTTTTATAAATACCCTTGCTGAAGGTCTTAATATATCAACGGATGAATATATTTTGATTGAGAGATATGTACTGAATCCGTTTACTGAAATTCCCTGCACATCGGATTTGTTAATTATAACCGGAGAAAAAGATTTCAGTAGCCCTTACTCAAAACATGCGTACAAGGAATTACTTAAGGGGCAGATATGGATTCTTTTTTTACAATCTATTGAGAAATACTTTGTCAGATTCACAGGGACAGGGGAGCTTACCATGAATGGTCAGCTTCTTCAGGAAAATAAAGTCTATCCTTTTAGCCCGGGCTCATCAATAAAAGGCTATAAAATAACCCCCATTTATTACTGGGATGTAACCATGCAATTTCTTAAGGAGGAATTCAGTTCTTCCAGAGTAGTATACGAGGTTAATAATCTGGAATACAGGTTTAAAAGCGGGCAGGTAGGAATTCATCATATGAGTTTCAAAGGCGAATCGGGAAGGATGATCGGCATTATGGGGGCAAGCGGAGCAGGAAAATCTACACTTTTAAGCGTATTAAATGGCATCAATCCTCCCAGCAATGGCGAGGTCCTGATCAATGGATTAAGTATTCACAAGGAAAAAGAAAAGATTAAGGGGCTGATCGGTTATGTGGCACAGGATGATCTTCTTATTGAAGAACTTACAGTTTTCGAAAACCTTTACTATAATGCCCTTCTATGCTTTGATAATCTGAATGAAGAGGAGATCATTAACAGGGTTGACAGTGTCTTAAGGAACCTTGGGCTTTATGAAATACGAAATATGAAGGTCGGAACCCCTCTTAACAAGAATATCAGTGGCGGTCAGCGAAAAAGACTGAATATTTCCCTGGAGCTTATCCGCGAACCTGCCATTCTGTTCCTTGATGAACCCACTTCAGGTCTTTCATCACGAGATTCTGAAAATATCCTTGATCTTCTGCAGGAACTAGCAAGAAAAGGAAAACTTCTTTTCATTGTAATACATCAACCATCTTCTGATATATTCAAGATGTTTGACAGGCTCATAATTCTCGATACCGGAGGCTATATGATCTATAATGGCAATCCTGTTGAGTCGATAGAATATTTCAAAAGGAAGATAGAACAGGCAAATTACAATGAAAGCGAATGTTACGTCTGTGGAAATGTTAATCCTGAACAGGTTTTCAATATAGTTGAAACAAAAGTATTTACTGAAAGCGGCAAACCTACCGAGACCAGGAGGATTTCACCGGAAGACTGGAGTAACCTGTATGAGGCAGAGAGAAAGGAAGAGAATCTTGAAAAGGGAAACTCCCTGCCTGAAATAAATTTCAAGACTCCTGGTAAACTTAAGCAGTTCATTGTTTATGCCAAACGTGATATACTTTCGAAAATTGCAGATATTCAATATCTTTTGATAACACTGCTTGAAGCCCCCGTTCTGGCAATATTTCTTGCCTCCCTTATAAGATATTTTGACGAAAGCGCGAAAAATCCCAGATATACTCTCTATGATAACAGCAATCTTCCTGTCTATATATTCATGTCGGTGATCGTAGCAATATTCATGGGATTATCGGGAAGTGCTGAAGAAATAATCAAAGACAGGAAGATTCTGAAACGAGAAGCATTCCTGAATCTTAGCTGGAACAGTTTTCTTATGTCAAAAGTTTTCGTTCAGTTCATGATTTCGGCCATTCAGGCATTTACCTTTGTAATTATCGGGAACCAGATCACAGGGATAAAAGGAATGATGTTTGAATACTGGCTGGTCCTGTTTTCATGTTGGGCTTCAGCTAATATTATGGGGCTTGTTATCTCCGACAGTTTTAAAGCAGTTGTAACCATATATATATTGATACCTTTCCTTGTTATACCCCAGATTATTTTGAGCGGCATAATGGTAAAATTCGAAAAACTTAATCCAAATATCTCATCTCCGGTGACTATCCCATTGTATGGTGAATTAATAACCGCACGGTGGGGTTATGAGGCTTTAGCAATTCAGCAATTCATTTATAATAAATACGAAAAACAATTTTATGTTTATGACAAGGCAATGAGTGAAGCAAGGTTCAGAAAAGATTTCTGGAACGTCGAAATGAAAGGCAAACTCGAGAGTTTACGCGGAGACCTTAAGGATGTTGTAAAGGGGAATGATTTTGAATACAAAATTCACCTGGTTTCAAATGAAATAAAGAAGCAGATGGCTCTTTTACCTCAGGTCAGGTTTAACTATATCAGTTCACTGGCGCCCGACAGGATAAATATTGATGTTGTAAATCTTGCTATCGATTATGTGGAACAAATAAGGAAGTACTATGTGGGATACTACAACAATGCAAACACAAGAAAAGATGAAATCCTGACCAGGCTTGAAAATGAGTATCCTGGCGGACCCCAGAAACTAAGGGATGATTATTTCAATAAATCGCTCGAAGAATTTGTGACCAACAAAGAAGAGACAAATAAGATAATTGAATTCAAGGGTGAATTAATTCAAAAAATGGACCCTGTCTTTATGGATCCGAATCACAAATTCATCAAAGCGCATTTTTATGCCCCCACAAAACAATTATTTGGAATCAGAATAGATACTTTTACTGTCAACATTTTTATTCTATGGCTAATAGCGGGCGGTCTTTATTTATTGCTCTACTTCAGGGTCCTTAAAAAAATACTTGATTCCGGAGAGACGATAGTTGGCAGAAGAAGAAGAGCTTCTGATAAGGATCTTATATAAAAAATGAGGCTGCCTTTCAGGAGACAGCCTCATTATTCCCAGGTAAAACCGATCCTGGCAGGTTTAACTGCCTGGGTTATTCAACGATCTCGATCATTTTAAAAGGTACCCTGATAATGGATTCATAATCTTCGCCTGCTTCAAGCATATCTTCATCGTCCTCCTCATAAAACCAGTTTACTTCAACCAGATTCTTAGATTTATGTATGGCTTCAAGCTTCTTGAAAACATCAAGAATACACTTTGAAGAGCTGGTATTGAAATATTCAAGGCGGATATTCACAACAGTTTTTTCCAGTGGAGAGTCCTTATAATTATCCAGCCAGTCAACCAGTGGTTTATAAAACTCAACAGAATTTTCCGGAATTGAACGGCCCTTAATTTCAAATACACCTTCGTTAGCATCAAATTTTACAGTTGGAGTTTTTGGAGTTCCCTCGATAATGATCGGTTCCATATTTTTCAGTTTTAAATAGTTTGCTTAATTTTCTTCATTAACTAAAATATCAAGATAGAAAAAAGAGTACTTGTCATTATACTTTTTGAAAGTATATCCGAGTTTATTTCCCGTCTTCCTTGCTATATCTACAAGACCAAGTCCCCCTCCTCCCTTTGATGAAATCCTCTGATGGTTGAGTATGAACATGTAAAGTTCCTTAATCTCTTCACGACTGGCCCTGTTTATTCTTTTAAGCTTTTCTTCAAGCTTTACAACAAGCTGGGAACGAACAAAGTTCCCCGTAACTATCTTATACCCACTCTCAATCCTCTTAACAAACAGTATTCCGTACTTCTCAGCAATC
>DCVC01000152.1:0-8570 GCA_002328625.1 Bacteroidales bacterium UBA2198 | reverse complement strand
TCATTTACCTGAATCATTTTACTTTCGACCGTATCAAGCAATTGATTAATAATATTGGAATCAACATTACCTTTATAATAAAGGATAACATTTCCGTTCATCTGGTCAGAAAAGTAATTTTCAACATTAAAGCTCATCTAAGCTTCGTTTAAGAAAGGTCTTATTTTTCCGAAAGCAAATATAATAAAAATCTAAAGTTATCAAATAATAGTAAATTACAGTTGTGTAGTTCTCAACAACTGTTCAACAATTTGATTATTACCTGCTACCCGAGTACATCCGGTAATTCACCAGAACGCATTCCAATGCACCGTTAAAGAGGGTGATTTTTCTATGTGGTTTCAGACCTATATTCCTGAGGGCCTCTTTGTTGGAGGTTATCAGCCATGCATTATAGCCGGGGAAATTATGCTTAAAGGTGGTACCAATCATGTTATAAAACTTGTCTGCTTCAACAGTTTTAATCCTGTTTCCGTAAGGAGGATTCATTACTATGTACCCCTCGTTCTCGATCGCTTTCAAATACTGAAAATCCTGAACTTCAACTTTGATGACATCCGATAATCCGGCATTGTTAACATTTTGTCGAGTCTGCATAACAGCTTTTACAGATATATCTCTTGCCGAAATAGTAACAAGTGGAACAGTTATCTGGCTTTCATACACTTTTCTGATCCTGTTGAACAATTCCTCATCATATTCTTTCCATTTCTGGAATCCAAAATTCTTTCGGAATTGACCTGGCTGGATCTTGCAGGCAATCAAAGCCGCCTCCACAGGTATTGTTCCTGAGCCACACATCGGATCGAGCAGGGGATTAACTGCATCCCATCCCGAAAGCATTACAATACCAGCTGCAAGCACTTCATTTAAAGGAGCAACAGTTTGATTTTTACGATATCCTCTCTTATAGAGTGGTACTCCCGATGAATCAACAGAAACATTTACTCTTTCATTACTGATGTGAAGATTGATAATGATAGTCGGGTCCATTGTGTTAACAGAGGGTCTTTTCCCGCACCTTCTGCGGAACCAGTCTGCCACAGCATCCTTAAGAACCAGGCCTGCATAACCAGTATGATGAAAAATATTCGAGTTGACTACAGGAACCACTGAAAAGGTGTCGCCCGGCGACAGAAAGCTGTCCCATTCAATCTTTTTGATGTTTGTATAGAGATCACCTGCAGATTTTATCTGAAATCCGGCTATCTGCATAAGAATTGAGAGTGCGGTCCGGCAGCAATAGTTTGTCCTGTAAATCATTGCGGTGTCACCTTCAAACGAAACGGCCCGGTTTAAAACATTAATGTTTTGTGCACCAAGTCTTAAAAGCTCTTCTGCAAGTATTTCTTCCAGCCCGTAGAGGGTTTTTGCTATCAGTTTCATGATCTGAAATACAAAATCACGGATTGCTGTTTGCGGATTGTAGTTTATAAACCCTTAAATCCGAAATCAGGATTCGGAGATCCTAAATAAAATGACTTTAATAGCCCAGGATTTTCGCGTACGCCGATATGTCTGATAAGACCTTAAGTGCTTTTTCAATCACTATATCGTCCTCATTTACTATCCGGTAATACTCATTTAACTGCCAAAGGTTACTTGCAACCAATCCTTTCAGGATCATAAGAATTTCTTTACGGGAAACAGCAAACTGGTTTCCGTCATATTTAATGCCTGCATTCCCGGCTTTTTTTATGAGTTCACCGATATCATCAGGTGAAAACTCAAATCTTGCTTTATAATCATCAAAATTTTTATATTCTGCCGTAAGGAGTTTCCTGTTTTTGTCAAAATACTCGAGAGCAAACGAAGTCAGTATCCCTCTTCTGACCAGTCCCCTGTAGTATTCCGAATAGTCTGAAGTATCAGCTGCAACAAATACATCGGGCATAATTCCGCCACCCCCATAAACTGTCCTTTTATTCACAAGGGTTTTAAACATAAGTGAGTCAGGGAAATGGATTGAGTCAGCGGACATCAGTTCACCACCTGTATACCGTTTGAAAAAATTCTGCATATACTTCTCATATCCTTCATTATAAGGACTTTGAATTAATCTGCCTGTAGGAGTGTAATATCTTGCCACTGTTAGCCTTATCATTGAACCGTCAGTCAGACTGAAACCGTTCTGCACCAATCCTTTTCCAAAAGTACGGCGCCCTATAACAACACCCCTGTCCCAATCCTGCAGAGCTCCTGCCAGTATTTCACTTGCAGAAGCAGAACCTTCATCGGTAAGTATAGCAATCCTTGCAGAAGAGAGATTACCGTTACCTGATGATGAATAATCCTGCCTGGGTGTTTTTCTGCCGCTGAGGTAAACCAGCAGTTTTTTGTCAGGAAAGAACCTGTCGGCCAGGCTTGTTGCGGCAAGCATGAAACCACCACCGTTACCTCGTAAATCGATAATAATATTCTTCATGCCACCCTTTTTAAGTCGTTCCAAGCCTTCGGAGAACTCTTTATCAGTGGTTGCCGCAAATTTATTGAGTTTAATATACCCTGTCTCTTTGTCGAGCATATATGCTGCATCAAGACTGTTAATCGGAATCTTGTCCCTGATTATAGTAAAATCAAGTATACTCTTTTCTCCTCTTCTGAAGACACCTATATTTACCTTGGTTCCTTTCATGCCCATCAACCTCTGTCTGACTCCGGATGTTGAAATGGAGATACCCGTCACTTTTTCCCCATCAATGGTTATTATCCTGTCACCTGCTTTCAGACCTATTTTTTCGGACGGTCCACCCGGAATTGGTTCAATTACGATTATCGAATCACGGAGGAGATTGAACTGTATCCCGATTCCCTCAAAGTTCCCATTAAGAGGTTCGTTCATTTCCTTCACATCCTTAGCCGAGATATAAACTGAATGAGGATCAAGATTCCTAAGCATCTCGACAATCGCTTTTTCTGTAATACTTTTCAGGTTAACAGTATCAACATAAAAAGCATCAATAAGGCCTATTGTCCTTCCTATCTTAAATGTTTCATCGTTTAATACCTGTGAATAAAGAGGTTTACTCAGAAGACTCAGAGTAATAATAACTATTAGAGTACCAAATTTTTTAATTCTCATTCTAATCCATGTTTTTCTCTGTGGTCCACTGTGTATCCTCTGCGAAGTTCCGTGTAAGTTTTTACCAATAAAAGTTATTACACCGAGAACCGCAGAGAAGACATAGAGAGTCAAAGAAGATTTATAAAAGATGACCTTGTATTATATTAATCAACAATAATCTGTTATAAAAGTTTTTATCCACTCCATACTTCCTTCTCAGGCTGGGCAAGCTCCCAAGGAATGGGATTCATTCTTATCGTCTTACTCATCACTCCCATTCAATTGTCGAAGGAGGTTTAGAACTGATATCATAAACAACCCTGTTTATCCCTTTAACTTTATTTATAATCTCATTTGAAATTGCTCCCAGAAAATCGTGAGGCAATCTGGCCCAGTCGGCAGTCATTCCATCAGTTGAGACAACTGCCCGAAGGACTACTGCATTTTCGTAAGTTCTTTCATCACCCATGACACCTACTGATTGGACCGGAAGCAGTATCACCCCCGCCTGCCATACGGAGTCGTAGAGACCATGTTTCCGGAGTCCCTCAATAAAAATTTCATCAGCATCCTTCAAAATGCCGAGCTGCTCCCTGGTCATTTTCCCAAGCAAACGAATTGCAAGTCCGGGTCCCGGGAAAGGATGCCTTTTAAGTATTGTATCAGGAAGACCCAGATTTTCTCCCACCCTTCTCACTTCATCTTTAAAAAGCAGTCGCAGAGGTTCAACCACCCTCAGGTTCATCTTTTCAGGCAAGGCACCCACATTATGATGCGATTTTATTGTAGCTGAAGGTCCGTTAACTGAAACTGATTCAATTACATCCGGATAAATAGTTCCCTGGGCAAGCCATTTTACATCCTTCACTTTATGAGCTTCCTGGTCAAAAACCTCTACAAAAACTCTTCCGATAATTTTCCTTTTTTCTTCAGGATCGTTAACTCCTTCAAGCTCATCAAGAAACCTGTCACTTGCATCCACACCCACAACATTAAAACCAAGCCCGGCATAGGACTCCATCACTTTTGCGAATTCATTCTTTCTAAGCAATCCGTTATCAACAAATATGCAGGTAAGATTTTTCCCAACAGCCTTGTTTAAAAGGGACGCGGCTACTGTAGAATCAACACCGCCTGAAAGACCCAGTATCACCTTATCATTTCCCAGCTGGGACCTGAGGTTTTCCACAGAAGACTCCACGAATGAATCCGGGGTCCAGTTCCGGTTGCAGCCACAGATCCCGACAACAAAATTTTCAAGTATCTGGCTGCCATCGGTCGTATGATAAACTTCGGGGTGAAACTGTATTCCCCAGGTATTTTCATCTTTAATCTTAAAAGCAGCTGCAGTGACGTCAGATGTTGAACCCGTTATATAATAGTTATCAGGAACACGCATTATAGTATCACCATGTGACATCCAGACCTGTGTCCCTGGCTTTATATCTTTAAAAAGGGGATCTTCGCTATCAATTCTGACAAGATTTGCCCTGCCATACTCACGTGAACCTGAAGGAGATACTACTCCTCCTGATTTGTGCACCAGATATTGTGCACCGTAACAGACTCCAAGTAAAGGTATAGAGCTTTTTACCGAAGAAAGATCGGGTGATGGAGCATCTGTATCACAAACAGAGTAAGGGCTTCCTGAGAGTATTATTCCCTTCACTTTATTGTCAGGAGCCGGAAAATGGTTAAAAGGATAAATTTCGCAATAGACATTGATCTCACGTATTCTTCTGGCAATTAACTGAGTGTATTGAGATCCGAAATCGAGTATGACTATTTTGTCAAGCACTGAAGAAACAATTAGATTAATCCACAATTAACGTAATAAAGTTCCGAAATAACATTCGCGACCTTCGTATTAATCTTTGCGTAGTTGTGTGGTTAAATTCAATTTTACTACGGATAAGCACAAAGGTCATCATAAAGGAACTCTAAGAAAAATAAATAATTTCATCTTCTGAAACAGACGCAAAGATAGTTATTCTTTTTCGACTCAAGTACCAAATATCCCAATAATCATGAGGGAGTGTTTTACCATAGAGGAACACAGAGTAGTCCCGGAGTTGCACTGTTTTCATCAATGAAATCCAGTTTTTTAATTACTGAGTGTAATTCTCTGTGCGAATTTTAGTATCACAGTGATTAACATGATATTTAATGAGCACTTAAATCATATGTTGTACCATCAATTGCAGGAATGGTATCGGGAAAAATCTCTTTTGCTTCATCAACAAGCTTAGAAATATTTTTATAGCGGGCGGAAAAATGTCCTATAACGAGTTTTTTCACCCCTGCATCACGGGCAACTCTGGCAGCGTCGTGGGTTGTTGAGTGACTGACTGAAGCTGCAAGATCGCCCAGTTCTTTGTCAAACGTTGCTTCGTGATAAAGAAGATCAACGTCTTTTACGAATGAAGCAAGCCGGTTAAAGTATTTTGTATCACTGCAATAAGCATATGACAGAGGTTTGGAAGGTGGAATTGTGATGTCACCATTTTTAATTACAACACCTTCCCTGGTTATAAAATCTTCTCCCTTCTTTATTGCGGGGATACTCATACTGGGAATCTCATATTTTGTAATTGCCTCTTTAATAATATTTCTGTCGTTTGGTTTCTCGCGAAAAAGAAATCCAAAGGCAGTAACCCGATGTTTAAGGGGGAAAGAGGTAACAGTAATATGTTTGTCATCAAGTATCAGAGCAGGATTGTTTCCTGAAAGGGGAATGAAATCAATTTCAAAACTCAGGTTAATATCAAAATCAATCAGATGCGACTTCAGCATTGACAGATAATTTGCCGGTGCATACAGACAGACAGGATTTTCCCTGCCCATAAGGTTGAAGGTTGATAACAAACCATAAAGTCCGAACACATGATCACCATGCAGATGGCTTATGAAAATATGATTTATCTTTCCGAATCTGATCCTGCATTTCCTCAACTGCATCTGTGTGCCCTCACCNNTATCTTTCTGAAGTCGGCAAAGCAGAACTGCTACCAAGTATGGTCAGTTTCATCGGCACCCTGCTCTGCTTGTTTTTTAAGATATCATTTTTTCAGCATCAGCTACCGATTCTGTAATCGTCAATACAGTATCGAGCTGTGAGATGGTAATCAGTCTTTCAACTGCCTCATTAAGTCCGCATAAGACAAATGTCCCACCGGCATTTTTACATAATCTGTTGGCTACCAATATAGCACTCAGACCAGAGGAGTCGCAGTACTGACACTTCTCAAGGTCGAGGATGATGTTTTTTTCCCCCTTCCCAGAGACCAGCACAAGTTCCGATTTTAGTGCCGGTGCAATGTGAGTATCAAGTTTATCCGACTGTATCTGAATAACTGTGCAATCATTCCTGCTCTCAATATTGAAGTCCATAGTGATAAATTTAATAGCCTAAATTTAACTATTTTTTTCTATTTCCCTGAAGCTTTACTTTCTTTTTCTTCCATTTCTTCTTTTAAAGCTGCTAGCTGGGTGATATCCCCCAATGTGGTCTTTTCAACATTTGGTTTTGCCTTCCTTGAAGGTTTTTTTGGTGCCTCTGCCTCTGATTTCCTGCCGGAAGTATCAGATGCTTTCTTTTCATCCTCATAAACCCTGCTGTGAGAAACAATGATCTTTTTTGCTGACTTATTAAATTCAATCACCTTGAAAGGCAGTTTTTCATCTATTTTAGCTATCATACCGTTATCCTTAACAAGATGTTTTGGAGTAACGAAACCCTCAACACCATATGGCAGAGCTATTACAGCGCCCTTGTCAAAAACTTCTACTATAGTACCCTCATGTACTGAATCAATTGAAAAAAGAGTCTCAAAAACATCCCATGGATTTTCCTCTAGTTGTTTATGCCCGAGGCTGAGTCGCCTGTTTTCCTTATCTATTTCAAGAACAACAACCTCTATCTCCGCATCAATTGCTGTGAATTCGGCAGGATGTTTAATTTTCTTTGTCCACGAAAGATCGGAAATATGTATAAGACCATCTACTCCTTCTTCAATCTCAACGAAAACTCCGAAGTTGGTGAAGTTCCTTACCTTTGCTGTATGTTTGGCTCCAACAGAATATTTTTCATCAATATTCTGCCACGGATCGGGTTTAAGTTGTTTTATGCCAAGCGACATTTTACGTTCGTTCCTGTCGAGAGTAAGAACAACAGCTTCAACCTCATCACCGACTTTCATGAATTCCTGTGCACTCCTCAGGTGCTGCGACCATGACATTTCTGAAACATGTATAAGACCCTCGACTCCAGGAGCTATTTCAACAAATGCACCATAATCGGCCATAACAACAACTTTACCTTTGACCTTATCACCGACTTTAAGATCAGGATCGACGGAATCCCACGGGTGAGGGGTGAGCTGTTTAAGGCCAAGAGCTATTCTCTTCTTGTCATCATCAAAGTCGAGAATTACAACATTAAGTTTCTGGTCGAGTTGAACTATCTCCTCAGGATGATTGACCCTTCCCCATGACAGATCAGTAATGTGAATCAGTCCATCAACACCGCCAAGATCAATAAAGACGCCATAGGAGGTTATATTCTTAACGGTTCCTTCAAGAACCTGTCCTTTTTCAAGTTTAGCTATGATCTCTTTCTTCTGCAGTTCAAGTTCGGCTTCAATAAGAGCTTTGTGGGAAACAACCACATTCTTGAATTCCTGGTTGATTTTCACAACTTTGAATTCCATGGTTTTCCCGACAAAAACATCATAGTCACGGATCGGTTTTACATCAATCTGTGATCCGGGCAGGAATGCTTCAATACCAAAAACATCTACAATCATCCCTCCTTTAGTGCGACACTTGATGTAACCTGTTATTATCTCATCTTTTTCCAGAGAAGCATTTACTCTGTCCCACGAATTAATTGCGCGGGCTTTTTTATGTGAAAGCAGAAGTTGTCCTTTTTTGTCTTCCTGGCTCTCAACATAAACCTCAACAGTATCACCTAATTTAAGATTCGGGTTATATCTGAATTCATTCAGGCTCACTACACCCTCCGATTTATAGCCGATATTAATTACTACTTCCCTCAAGGTCATCTGGATCACAGTGCCAGTAACCACCTCGTCTACCGCAACTGTAGAAAGGGTTTTATCATAAAGAGCTTCATATTCCTTGTATTTCGGAGAAGAATGTGATTCCTCACTTTCAAATGATTCCCAGTCAAATTCATTCGGAGAACCTGAACTTCTGGTTCCGGAAACGGTCCCAACTTCGTGTTCAATTTCTTTTTGAGGCTCTGAAACCGATCCCTGGTCCTCTTCAATCATTTTTATATCAACTTCGGCAACAATTTCAGTTTCTACTTCTTCCATTGTTCCCTGAACTGTTTCAATAACTGGCTCAATCACATTTTCTGCAGGAGTCTCTTCAGTCTCAGATTTAACAGTTGAGATCGTCTCATCACTAATTGGCTCCTGCTCAACTGCCACTTTTACATTTTTTTCTTTTGTCTCTTTTACTTTTGCCCTCTTAACAGGTT
>DCVC01000213.1 GCA_002328625.1 Bacteroidales bacterium UBA2198 | reverse complement strand
CCCCTCTTGTATTGGAGTCAACTAAAGTAGGTTTGGATGTTTGATGAAAGGAAGTGAATAAAACCAATTGAGATGATTTCCAAAGGATTAATAGTTACATTGGAATAAATGTGCCGTAAAATTTACATTCTTTAAGTTTTACTTCATATTTACAGTATATTGTCCATCACAAGGGGGTAGGTCAGAATATAGGGACCTCAACCCCACTAAAACCCCTTGATTATCAATGGGGTTTTTTGTTGTGGGGCAACTATTGGGACGGTTGGGGCAAGCTCCGGGATCCTTGACCTGAACAAAGAAAATCATATAAACATTTGTATAATGAACAATAGTTCACTTACTTTGTAGTGAACTATTGTTCTTATTATATGCCTAAACAACCATTTAGTTAAGCAAAGTGAGTAATCCACAGATAATATAAGGTATTAAATAGTATTCTAATAAAGATAATTAAGTATGAAAAGACGTATTACAATTCCTTTGGAAAACGGAATATTGTGGTCTCATTTTGGCAATTGTCTTAATTATTGCGATTATTAATCTTAGAAATGATATGGCATCTGACTATCGTTGTTTTTTCTGCCTTGCAAGATCTTTTGAAAAGCTTCTTGAAAAAGAAACCATTTCAGCCGAGGCAAAGCAACATTCTGGCACTTGAAATGGCATCGGAAATGCAGGAGATTATTAACCAATCTTCCGATCCCTTCATTGCTTCAATCCGGCTCGCTATTGCCGGGAATGTAATTGATTTTGCCGCTAATCAAAGCTTTGATCTTAAAAATACTATAAGCAAATCCCTCACATCAGATTTTGCTCTTGACCACTCAGAACAGTTGAGATCAGCTGTAAAGAATGCAGATTCTATTCTATACCTGGACGATAATGCAGGAGAGATAGTCTTTTATAAACTTTTCATTAAGACTTTGAACCATAAGAACGTGACCTTTGCAGTAAGGGGAATGCCGATAATCAATGATGCCACTGTTGAGGATGCTGATTATACAGGAATGAGAGAAGTAGCCAAAGTTATTTCCAATGGTTATGATGCACCTTCAACTATAATTGAAAAATCCATTGAAGAGTTCCGGAATTATTTTTATAGTGCAGGATTGATTATTGCCAAAGGACAGGGAAACCTTGAGGGACTATATAGCTTAGAGGATAAAAGAATATTCTTTCTGCTTCTTGTTAAATGTGATGTGATGTCCGAATTCTTTGATGTAGAGAAAAACAGTATGGTAGTATACAATTCCTCATACCTGAAATAGTGAATTATTAAAAAAATAATTTTTGGATCATGATAAGTTTCGGACCTGTGCCATCCAGAAGGCTGGGGAAAAGCCTTGGAGTAAATAATATTATCGCTCCAAAAACATGTTCCTNNCATCTCAGCCTTCTCAAACCGGAAAGTCATCCGGACTACATCACAATTGTTTCAAACGGAGAACCCACCCTCGACATAAACCTTGGAAAAACCATAAAGCTCCTTAAAAGAACAGGCATTCCGGTTGCAGTTATCACTAACGCTTCACTGCTTATTTATGATTCTGTTAAAGAAGATCTTCATCAGGCAGACTGGATTTCATTAAAAGTGGATGCAGCCATTAATGATACATGGTGTATAATTAATCGGCCTGACAAGAAACTCGATTTTGAAGAACATTTAAAGAGTATTATCCTTTTTGCAGGTGAATATAAAGGCATTTTACATACAGAATCCATGATAGTTGATGGAGTTAACGATTCTTCTGAACATTTTACCCGCTTAACAGAAATAATTAAAAAGACAGATCCCCATAAAGCCTATCTGTCAATCCCTGTAAGACCCCCCGCGGAAAAATGGATAAAACAACCTGATGCTGATAAGCTGAATATGGTATGGCAGGCCTTTAACAACAGGCACATCAGAACCGAATTGCTTACCGGATTTGAGGGTTTGGATACAGGTTCAACAGGAAATATATATGAAGATATACTGAATATTACTGCAGTGCATCCGCTGAGAGAAGATTCATTACTCGAACTGCTTGAGAAGGATAATGCTGATTTTCATGTTATTGAATCCCTTATTGAACAGAAACTGATAAGATCAACAATATATAAAGGAAAAAGGTTTTTCATGAGAGAATACCATTTTAATACGTAAATCTTTATGACTGTCCCTATAATCCTGTATGGTTCACCTGTTCTAAGAAAACACTCTGAGGAAGTGATTGAAAAGGATAATATTCATGAAATAGCTGATAAATTATTTGATACACTTAAAAAAGCTGAAGGAATAGGTCTGGCTGCACCACAGATCAATTTATTGAAAAGAGTCTTCGCAATTGATACTTCACCTCTTATAAAAAATGACATAACCATAGAGAAATTTGAAGGTATATTCATAAACCCATTGATAATTGACAGGGACAGCGAAAATATAATATACAGGGAAGCTTGCCTGAGTCTTCCGGATATTATCGAAGAAGTCAGTCGTCCAGAAAAAATACTGGTGAGATTTCAGGATATACTGTTTAAAACGCATGAGGAAGAGATGGATGGAATAAAGGCAAGGATCTTTCAGCATGAATTTGACCACCTGGAGGGTATTTTGTTCATAGATAAAATCAATCTTTTGAGAAGAAAACTTTTAACCGGCAAGCTGAATAAAATTAAGAGATTATCAAAAATATGAAAATCCGAAAGATATGTTGAAATTATATGAACAACTGGAGAAAGATGTTCGTTTCAAGGAAGGCATGAAAGCCTGCATAAACTGCGGTGTCTGCACTGCAATTTGTCCTGCTGCGGAAGTAAGTGATTACGATCCCCGAATGGTTGTGAATATCGTTCAGGTAAGAGATGAAGAAGAGCTCGAAAAGCTTCTAAAAAGTGACACTATCTGGAGGTGCGGCGAATGCCTGTCATGCAAAACAAGATGCCCCCGCGGAAATGTTCCGTGTTATATTATCCAGGCATTAAGGGCTCTTTCCATTGATACAGGCTTCTTTATCGAAAGTGAGCAAGGCAGGAAACAACTTGCAATTAAGCGGACCGTGGGAGATCATATTCTAAAATACGGGTATTGTGTTTACATAGACGAAGTCGATCTTGAAACCTATCCTGAGCAGGGACCGGTATGGGATTGGCTGAGGAATAACAGAGAATCAATGATGAAACGGTTCGGCACAAGTTACGGAAAAGAGAGTTCCGGTACACTTCGCAATACATTGAAGGAATCACTGGATGACCTTAAAAAAATCTTTGATGAAACCGGAGGGACGCAGAGATTGGAGAAAATTGAGAAATACTCCTCTGTAAAAGCAAAGGAACTTAATAAAGAATTCAGCGAAGGACAGGACGAATATTGGAAATTCATTTATAACCAATAAATAAATATTCAGAAATCCTACAAATACAGATATCCCGTGAAACTCAGGAAAAATGAGATCTGGGCGGCATACCAGAAAGAGATAGCAAATGACAGATATTATTTTGCGCGAAGCTGCATAAGACAGAATATATTCCCTGCTGCAGAAAATCTTTACTTAAATATCCTTAGAGATGTAATTGATAAAGACATTTTTGACGATGCAAGACAAACCACATGCACAGGTATTGCTTATCATTCAGGATTAATTCCCATGGAGACAATAATGACTGTTGTTGCGCGGCAGTTTGCACTTATGAATCAGGCCGGATATGAAAATTTTGTTGTTTCCTGTGTCACTTCATTTGGAATTTATGTTGAAATGCTCGAGACCTGGAAACATTTCCCGGAAACAGAAAGAAAGACCAGGGAGGCTCTGAAAAGAGCAACGGGCATGACATTCACCATACCAAAAAATATTGTTCATGCAAGCGATGTTATCTATAAATTCCGCAGAGAGATTGCTGCAAAAACCAAATACCACCTCGTCAATGCCAACACCGGAGATCCTCTGAAAATTGTGGATCATGTCGGATGCCATTATGCAAAAATCTTTCCTTCACACGGCATAGGCGGAGCTGAATATCCGTACGTTCTTGCAGGGTTAATTGATGAATGGGGCGGAGAGCAGGTTGATTACCCTGAACGTCGTCACTGCTGCGGATTTGGTTTCAGGCAATATCTGCTTAAATCAAACCGGGGATATTCAGTATCCAATTCGAAAAAGAAATTTGATTCTATGCTCCCTTTCAAGCCCGATCTTATAATAGCAAACTGCCCTGGTTGTACATTTTTTCTGGATCGGTGGCAATACGTTATTGCAGAACAGGCAGGAATCACATATGATGAAAATGGTTATGGCATTCCTGTATTAACTTATGAAGAAATTGCAGGACTGCTGTTGGGGTATAATCCGTGGGATATCGGACTTCAAAGCCATCAGGTGTCAGTTGAACCTTTGCTTGATAAACTGGGGATAAAATATGATCCTGAGCAAAAATACAAGGGAATAAACGGTGAAGATATCGGCAGGCCTGAGCATCCGCAGGTATTAAAATGTATATGATCATTAATTAATCCTATGGAGAAGGTTAAAGTTGGAATAATTATCTGCGACAGGTACAATACATGCGCAGGCGGAAAATGCTTCAGATCAGTGGCAAACAGAGAAGGGGCATTCTCACTTTATAAGGATAAGGAGATTGAAATAGCTGGGTTCACAACATGTGGTGGCTGTCCGGGCGGAAATATAGAATATGCCCCCGAAGAAATGAAAAACAACGGAATAACTCATATCCACTTTGCAACCGGATTCCTGGTTGGCTATCCTCCATGTCCGCATTTGGAGTACTTTAAAGATTTTATTGAAGAAAAATACGGGATGAAAGTAATCTTTGGTACCCACCCCATACCTCAGAAATACTTTCTGACCCATGGAAAGCTTAATACCTGGAGTAACGAATTTCTGGCGGAATCAATTAAAGATACAATTACAGATGAATTAACCCGGCTAAGCTATGATTAAAATTGCCATAGCCATCGGGAAGTGTAAATGAGAAATCCTATTATTTTATAATCCCCAGACAAATCCTGAAAAAGGTTATTCCTCTTTTTCTAATTCTTCAAGTCGTTTCTCAATCTTTTCCCGAGAACGATTTAAGGCATCAGCTTCTGATTTGAGAAGTTTTATCTCATCTTCCTTATTCATAGGCGACATCCATGGATAGCCCGGATTATACCCCTGATAAGGTACACCAAAGCTCCATCCACGGCCGAAGCTTCTGCCACGGCCCATACCCCTTCCAAATCCTAATCCTCTGCCCATTCCTCTTCCCGGTCCTTTTGTGTATCCGGGTGAATCATATCCATAACAATAACCAAATGCTCTTCCGGTTCCGGGACCTTGTCCCAGCGGTCCGGTACGATCTCCTCCTGGCATAATTTCTATTATTTATTGTTTATCAATTAATTTGTAATTTATTTTAACCATCATATCATAAAATCTATGCGGATTTAATGGCATTATTCTACAAAGATAAGAATTAAAATGAACATATGTTCATTTTAATGTAAAATATTAAAATTTATTGCTTAAAAACTAAAAAGCCAAGCCCTTCAATAAATGCAATTTGCATGTTGATTACCTTTAACGTAATAAAATATTTGCGTGAATCAGCTAATAGTGGCAACATGCCATTCTCATCCTGAACTATGGAATCCGCAAGGAGAATGCTGAAGGGTAAAAGATCCTGCGAGAATATTATTACAAATAACAGGTGTGGCCCGGATTCAGGAATTATTCCGACCAGATATTCCTGGTCTGGACATTAATATAGTCGATAATTACCATTATAAACAATACAAAGACGGTAATCATCAGAGAATGTGTATGTTTGGAAATTAAAACCCGCTCAGAATCAGGATTGACTAAAATTCAAGAATATCCCCAGCCTTAACCTGTTTGATTCCGAAATTTTCATAAAAAGCTGCCAACGCAGGAAGCTCTGTGCAATGTGAAGGTAAAATATATTTCATTCTGCTCTGCTTCAAGTATTTGATAGTCTCTAGTGTTTGATGATCAATTTCTTTCAGATGAAACCCTCCCATTATTCCGGATAGTTTACTGATCCCTGTAATTTTCCTGGCGTGCTCAAGTGTATTAATTATCCCGGCATGGCCGCAACCTGTTATAACAAACAGACCTTCCGGTAAAAGCAAGGCCAGTGCGCTGTCATCCATAACAAAATCCGGAGAACCGTCTTTAAAAACAAAAGAAGTACTCCGCGATTCAAAATCTGTCAGCCTGGGAATCTCCCCAAGAAAAAATATTCTTTTAGTAATTTTAAAAGGTTGAATAGAAATATTCAGGTCAAATATCCGGGATAACTCATCCCTGGAGTTTTTCAATCCTATATAGGTATTGTCTCTTTTCTGGTACCGTTTGACAAAACACCCCGGATGACAAATCAATGTGCTGCCCGAAAGATAACTTAAACCATTCCCGTGATCAAAATGACCATGACTCAAAATGATCGTGTCAATTTTTTCTATACTGACATTCATTTTTTCTGCATTTTTCAGAAACATATCACTTTGCCCGGTATCAAAAAGTATTCTCTTCCCATCAAATTCAATAAAATATGATAATCCATGTTCTGCCTGTGTAAAGCATCCTGCATGATTTTCTGTAAGTACTAATATTCTCATACAATTTTTTATTCAAATTTAGTCTAAATAATTTTTAAATGAACAAATGTTCATTTAAATTTGTTCGTCATTTTTTTCTTGAAATAATGTTACAACACGTTGCATCATCGGTTACTGGTAAAGTATTTTCACATGTAAGCCAGACTTACCAAAAAACGGAAATTACATATGAAAATACCACAAAATCGGATTATAAAACACTGATAATGAATGGGACCGGTCATTGAACCTGGTTTTATCCGGGACATTAGCGGGAACATGTTTGAAATTAAAGAAATAGAAACTGGATAGTGCTCTTGGCTCCTTTATATATTGGGAATAAATACTCCAGCTGTCGCCTGTGTGAGAGTCAATGTTCGTTTGGAGCAATCAGCTAAAATATATTTTCATACTACCATGGTAAGTCAACACGATAAACTGAAACAACTTTTTAGCCCGAAAAGTACTGCTATCAATATAAACAGCGAATCAGACAGTTACTTTAATATACCTTCCCGGCAGTTGACCTTATGCGAGGCTGTTGACCAGTCGTTTAAGGTTCCATTAAGGATCACCAGCAACAACCTCATTTGTCCTGGTGCAAGACGCAGTGTTGGATTTGAGAGCAATGATTATCAACTTATAAAGGAGATTGCCGGACACAGCCATATATCTGAAAGATACATTAGCAGTGCTTTGCAGACAATTCCTGCCCTGACCGGAATCAGGCATATAAACCTGGGATTGATAGAATCCATGGAGAATGACCTGCAACCGGATCTTTATTTAATGTATGTCCAGCCATACATAATAACAGACCTGATGCATAATCTGGCAAAATTAAAAATCAGGCCGTCAATTCCTTCCTATTCTTTTTTGTCAGTGTGCGGTAATGTTCTAGCAAATTGTTATCTAAACCAGGTTGTCAGTATCTCTTTCGGATGCCCTGAATCAAGAAAACATGGCGGGATCGCGAAAAACGAAATTGTACTGGGCTTACCATCCAAAATTGCTGTTGAACTGCTTCAATTTTATGAGTAGGAGCTCCTTTTTATCCCGCCTGGTCTTAATTACTGACGGTCTGTCATTTATTTATTTTTTGGTACCATAAAGTCCCAGTTTTTTTTCAATAAGTTCGTTTCTGGTACTCTTAACTCCATCGATTGAAGGCAGATAAGGTTTAATATCAAGTACCGGAGTTCCATCAAAAGCATCGACTCCTGAAACATACAGGATGCCATTTTCAGCTTTTTCAAGTTTAATGGTGGCAATACCAACAGGATTCGGCCGGTTGGGACTTCGTGTGGCAAAAAGGCCAAATGTATACTCAGGATTCGATGCCGGAGGCCGTACTGTAGAATTCCATTCCCCAGCTTTATCGAAGTGATATATTACTATTATATATTCAAATAGCTCCAATGCTTTTAGTGCATTTTGATATTCAGGATAAATTTCAATCTTGCCTTTTCCTTCAGGAATCAGAATTCCCTGGCGTGGAGCTCCGGTTTCAGGCGTATAATCTGTATGGAAAATACCAATTGGAGTATAAGTTATTGAGTGCACTGTTTTTTCCTGTCCTCTCACGGCTATTAAATAAAAACCTAAAATGAAAGTAAACATAATTTTCTTTTTTATCATTGATCTCTGTGTTTATTTAAAATATAAGGAGAATAATGTTGCGGATTCACCAATTCGCAATATTTAAAATATATCTTTTTAAAATCCTCCCATGTGTCTCTTTTAAGCGAAGGATCACGTAGTAAGGCAGCAGGATGAAAAACCGGCATTGCAAGGCGGTTTTGCCAGTCAAGCCATATTCCGTGGTCCCGGGTAATTTTATAACCTTCACCTGCCATGTTTTTCAATGCTGTTGCACCAAGCAAAACCAGAATTTTCGGATTTATAATCTCAATCTGTTTTAAGAGCCATGGCATGCAAACCAAGGTTTCATAAGATGTTGGCAGCCTGTTTCCGGGTGGTCTGCATTTTACGATATTGCTGATAAATACATGTTCATTTCGCGTGAATCCGCAAGCATTCAGGATCTTGTCGAGTAATTGTCCTGACTTACCAACAAAAGGTCTTCCCTGAATATCTTCATCCCTGCCGGGTGCTTCACCCACAAATAAAACATCAGCATTTATGTTGCCCTCACCGAAAATAACATGTTTACGGATTTTGGCTAATTCACATTTTTTACATAGTAATATTTCATTTCTGAGTTCCTCTATTTCAGAGTCCATTGTGAGCTAATAATAAAATCATGTATCTTGTGAAGTCTTATCATTTAGCTGAGTTATATTGTCTGAATCGCATTCATCACATTGATTGACCGGATGGTCTGATACAATCGTTTCGTGACAATCAACACACCTGTACCAGTAGTTATCGGTTATATAAGTCCCTCCCCGGATAATAATTGCTTTCCCCTCAACAAATGCCTTGGCAACATTCTTGCGTGCTTTATCATAAAGCCGGGTAAATGTGGGACGTGAGATATTCATTTTTTTTGCTGCTTCTTCCTGGGTCAGGTTTTCATAATCAGCTAGCCGTAAAGCTTCAAATTCTTCATACAATAGATCAACAGATTCCAGATCACGCATGGGGATTCCAAAAGGTTTAAATCCCTCCATTACAGGTGGCATCTTTATTCTTCTGAATCTTCTCCGGTTAGGCATATCTAAAGTGTTGCTCAGTTTGTTATTTATAACTTTTATTGGTCACATGGAATCCATTTGTTTTATGAATCATTCCCCCACTTTTTTGCGGTTTACAAAACATATGGGTTTCATAATTAATGAATATTACATAAATACTTTATAATAAACTAGAATTATGGGTTGAATATTAAAAGGTTAATAGCCATATAAATATTTATACAAATTTAATAATTAAATGGACATATGTTCATTTAATTCTATTGTTTTATTAAGTCTGAGATCCATTAGGTCAGTAACTCAACAGGCAGAGTACACAACTATTAACAAGTATCAACCCCCCTTCCTGTGATTCAAACGGACCATACCACGACTGGTTTTTCTGCACAAAAAAGCCTGATAAAGATAAAGTACTCAAAAGAGTCCTGAAGAAATAAACAGTCCATTCCCTGATTGTAAAAGGTGGTTCTATACCACCTTTTTTATTATAAAGATGTTAATAGAAATAAGAAATAAAGATTACTTTTGTTCTTGGATAATTAACAAGTACTCAAATTGTTGTACCTGAGAAAAATAGCCCGGATTATCATCCCAATTTTCCTTGTGATTGTAATTTGTTTCCTGACAAATACAACAATAAATCAGCATTTTCATAAATGCTCTTCAGGACTTGTTATAAAACACGCTCATCCCTTTGATAAAGGAAACACAGGTAAGCCTACTCAGGAACATAATCATACCTCATCAGAATTATTTTTACTGGAGCAGATTTCCAATACTGTTTTCTGGATCTATTTATTTTTTATATTTCTGGCTCTTCTGCTCTTTATAGATGAAATTATAAATTTTGCTCCTGTTATAACTTTTAAAAATTCTGATCTTTATTTCTTAAGAAATTATCACGCTCCTCCCGATAACTCTTATTAGTATTTCAAGTACTGATTAATATATCTGGCATTTATCCAATTTTTAATTGATCTTGAATATTGTTACTAATAAGGGTTTTAACATGAGAAAAAGGATCTTTATCGTATACGTTGCTTCATTTCTTATTCCCTGTCACTTCCTGGCCGGCCAGAAACCACAGGTATTAAACCATACACTGCAGGATTCTGTGGCATTTTTGAAGATGGAATTGATTCGGTTGAAAACACAAAATAAATTGATCAGTTCCAAACTTGATTCACTCATATCTGACTTGAATCAGAAAAGGGAACTGGTAGAAGCAGAAAGTAATCTGCAACAGTTGCTGGATGAGGCTGACCAACTATCGGTAATGGAAAAAGGAAAGGAGGAGGATCTATCCAAAAAATTTCAAAGTGGCGTTCGCCAGCAACAAGGCCTTAATCCCAATATCAGTCTTGGAGGCGATTTCTTCGGAGCAACCAGTTTATCAAAACATGAATTTATTTCTGATCCCGGAGAAATATCCTATGGGAACAACGGATTCTTTCTGCGGGAGGTTGAGCTTGCTTTGGAAGCTCCATTGGATCCTTTTACGCGTGGAAAAACGTTCATTTCAATTACAAAAGATGCTATCAGCATTGAAGAGGCATATATGGAATGGCTTAACCTTCCGTTAAACATGAATCTCAAGATCGGAATTTTTTATTCTGAATTTGGGCCTCTTAACAGATATCATGATCATGCACTTCCTCAGTTTGACCGTCCCAGAGCACTTGTAAATCTATTTACTAACAAGGGATTAGGCGGTACAGGTTTATCATCGTCCTTTATGTTACCTGAAATTATTTTTGCCGATGCCAGTACATTGGATTTAACGGTGGTCAGGGGCACTGATACAGGAAATAATTTCAGTTTTGATAATAATGGATTTTTATATATTGGTCAGTTCAAAAACTTTTATGATATTTCACAGAATAGCTATTTTGAGGTCAGGATAAGCAGCGTTACAGGGAAAAATCCTTCACCGGGAGATAACTTTTCCTATGTGGGAAGCCTTGGATTAACATACAAATGGGTACCGGTGGGAAGAGAAAAATACAGAACCTTTGACTGGAAGACTGAGTTACTGTATAGCTCCAGAATTGAAGATACCAGAACAATCAGAAGTAAAGGATTCTATTCCTCCGTGCAGAATAAATTGAACGCAAGATTCTGGATTGGCGCCAGGATAGGGTATTCTGAATTACCCTATGACAACAGACACCATGAATGGGATTATACCATAAATCTGGATTTCTGGCAAAGTGAATTTGTGTTTACCAGACTTCAGTATCAATATAACCGAAGAAATATTCAAAGCATGGAGCCATATCCTTCAGGTTTTTTACCTGACGACCATACAATTTTACTTCAGGTATGCTGGGCAATGGGGCCCCATAAACATGAAGCATATTAAAATAAATTAATTATATGAATATGAGAAAGTATATTAAATCCCATTATTCAACATCTAAAACAATTTTGTTTTTACTTATTCTTCTGTGTTTCCAGAGTATAAATCCCGCAGTACAAGGACAGATTCAAGAAAGAAACCAGTATAGATACCGTCATGGACAATCCGGTAAACAATTGAATATTGTTTGTTCCTTTTCCGACTATGCATCTATTGCAGAATATATTGCAGGAGACAAGGCAAAAGTTACTTATATAGCAAACGGGGAACAGGATCCGCATTTTGTTCCTCCCAAGCCCAGTTATGCTGTTACCCTTTCAACTGCGGATATCTGGATAACAACCGGCATGGATCTTGAAATGTGGGCTGCTACCCTTGTTGACAAAGCCCGCAACAGGAAAATCATGGATGGTGAGACAGGATTTGTTTCCGTATCAGACGGGGTTAATGTTCTGGAAAAAATTGATTTTGCGAGCAGGACTGAAGGAGATGTCCACCTGATGGGAAACCCGCACATAAATACAAGCCCGGTAAACTGGAAAATAATAGCTCAGAACATTACAATAGGTCTTATTAAAACAGATCCGGCAAACACTTCATTTTATCAAAAGAACAGGGATGCTTATATTGATATGGTGGATCGTGCCCTCTTCGGAGACAAATTAGTGGATCTTTTTGGCGGTGCGACACTGACAAAGTTACTGCAGAATAAAACACTTTTCACATTCCTGGAAAAACCCTATGAGGGGGGTAAGCTGATTGATCATCTGGGGGGCTGGCTCAGGGAAGCCTTGCCATTCAGGGGGAAGAGAATTATTACATATCATAAAAACTGGTCATACCTGGCAAATACATTTGGCCTTGATGTACTGGGATACATTGAACCAAAACCCGGCATCCCGCCCTCTGCCAAACATGTCCAGTATATGATCGAGCTAATTAAAGAGCAGAATATCAAATTAATGATTGTCGCCAGCTATTTTGAGAAAAAGACAGCCCAGATGATTGAAGATAAAACTGGTATAAAGGCTCTGTATTTACCACTCTTCGTACATGGAATTCCTGGGATTGATGATAATTTCGAGCTTATGGATTACTGGATTGATCAGATCAATGCAAATATCCGGTAAACAATGGTACAAATTATATCTGACCTGTTGATATTAAAATTCTGCATTCATGATTGACAATCTTATTTTTCTTTCGGCGCCTATTACAGCAAGCATACTGCTTGCAGGGATGCTTAGCTATTTTGGTAACCATATTTTATCCAGAGGTATTATTTTCATAGATATTGCCGTTGCACAGATAGCTGCTCTGGGAACCATGATCGGACTTCTTCTTGGTTTTGCCGAAGAATCTTTTAATGTCCAGATGATATCTTATATGTTTACTATTATTATTATTTCCTTTTTCGCACTTACAAAGTTCCGGAAGCAGATTATCCCGCAGGAAGCAATCATCGGGATTATTTATTGTATCGGACTGGGGCTTGCCATGCTGCTCGCCGAAAGAATCCCGGGAGGATCTAACTTCATATCCAAAACTATTACCGGAAATCTTTTATGGGTAACCTGGGATAAGGTGCTTAACTGTCTGTTTATGTTCCTGATAATTGCAATAATCCATCTGTTTTTCTGGAAACAGTTTATAATTATTTCCGAAAAGAAAAATGGTTTACCCTATAGCCTTTGGAAAACAAGAACCTATGAATTAATATTCTATATAACCTTTAGTGTTATAATTGTAAAAGTTGTCCCAATTGGCGGCATATTTCTAGTATTCACACTTTTAATTGCCCCTACAGCTGCAGCAACACTTTTTACTCAAAGCTGGAAAAAAAGGTTTATCTGGAGCTGGATTATCGGAATCGCGGGTTCAGTTCTGGGAATGTACTTGTCCTATACCCTGAATATATCTAATGCACCAGCGATAGTGACTCTCCTGGGCATTACAGTTTTTCTTCTGGCATTCGGTAAACTTGCAATCCGAAGACTTTCCTCAATAACTAATAAAAAAACTGATGGTAACTGCTGTTGATTTCATGCTTGCACCATTTATTGCAAGTATTCTATTGATCTTTATTATGGTCTATTTCGGAATTCATGTAATTGAAAGAGAAATAATTTTCATTGATATCGCTTTGGCTCAGATAGCTGCCCTTGGGAGTGTGGTTTCACTTGTCATTAATAAATTAAACACTGTAACACAGGGAAATATCCAAGAGCAAGATTCCGGAAAATTAATGGCATACCTTTTCTGTTTGCTGGCAGCCGCTATATTCACTGTCCTGAAAAACAGAAAAATAAAAATCCCGCTGGAGGCTATTATAGGTATAGCTTATGCTGTAGCGACAACAAGCGCCGTAATAATTCTTGATAAAGGAGCGGGGAGCGATGTGCATATTCATGACATGTTTGCCGGCACTATTCTGTGGGTTTCCTGGCCCCAGGTTCTTCGTCTTATGATAGTTGTATTTGTAATCGGTGGAATTCATTACATATTCAGAGAAAAATTTAAAGGTGTAACCTTAATTTACCAGGGTATTGAAACAACCATTAAAAATCCAAAGTTCTGGGATTTCCTTTTCTATTTCACATTCGGAATAGTTATAGTCGAGGCAGTGAATATAGGAGGGATCCTGACAATTTTTGCATTCCTGATCATACCCTCCTCAATATCGGCAATCTTTTCAAGCCGCTGGACTGTAAGAATATTGGTAGGGTTACTCGTGGGAGGTGTCGCCACAATATTCGGCTTATATTTTTCGTGGGTAATGGATTTCCCATGCTCCCCGACAATTATACTTTGTCTTACAGCATGTCTGCTTTTATCAGTCTTATTTAAAGGAATTCTGAAATACAGTAATTTACTCAGAAGAAAAAGCAACAATTAACTTTCACCTCTTAAGTTATACATTAACCCTTCGGCCTGATTCACATTGTTATCGCTAATTTGATGGAGTAATTTTGGCTCCAAAACGAGTCATATGAAGAATCAGGAACGGATCAGCCGCCAGCAGGAGATGTTTTCACTCAGTTCTACTTTCCGGTACTACTTTTATAATTCAGCTGCAGATATGAGAAAGGGCTTCGATGGCCTCAGCGGACTGGTACATGTTGAACTGGGTCGCCGTCCTGTAAGCGGAGAGGTATTCATCTTTGTCAATCATCAGCGGGATAAAATAAAATTGCGACACTTGGAACAGGTAGAATTTGTGAAAATATTAGGGTTACAGATCCATTTTTGCCATTTTTGCGATATGCAGAACTGGCAGGTAACATATACAGAAAACGGTGTTCATTTAACGGCAGATTTGTATAATCAGATATTGACCAGAGAAAGGGAGCAGGAAGCTGAAATTCTGTACCTGAAGCAGGAGCTTACCAAGCTTAAATGGATGATCTTTGGCAGCAAGAGCGAGAGGCATATTAGCTCTGATCCCTCGCAGTTAAACCTTGCACTGGTCTATTATGAACCTCTTGAGAAACTTATCTGTTTTGATTACCAGAAAGGACGTGGACGGGACGGTCCACAGAGAGCAGAATATGTCCCTGAACGTATGCAGAAGCTGTACCTGACAGAGCGTGAAGCGAAGGAGAAAGCTATGTCTGCAGAGCAGAGAAAAGACCTGCGGGCAGAAAAATCACTCCCTGTATTGCAGGAACTGGAGAAGTGAATGAAAGAA
>DCVC01000080.1 GCA_002328625.1 Bacteroidales bacterium UBA2198 | reverse complement strand
TGTTACACTTGGACCAAAGACAGCGCCAATCTCAATTGGTTCTCCGGGAAGGGTACAGCCTGCAGTACAGCTAAGAGGCGTTCTGGTGAATTTAAAATGAGGAGTATGATTACACTTTGATCTCAAAACTTATTCCATAGAGGCTGATTCTATCCGACACAACCTGAACCAACTACTGTTCTCCTGATTATTTTAAGGTTAACGTGACTTTTCTGACATCGCAGCTGTTTGGCCCGATCATTATTTCAAAATCACCGGGTGCGCATACATAAGCCAGGTCATGATCATATTATTTCAGACTTAATGCTGTAAGGTCGAAAGAGACTTCCCTGCTTCCCCCTGCCTTAACCTTATAAAGGCCGTATGTTATCGTAGTTATATTAAAAGTCCTTTGAGTTCCCTTAAAGCGGCTTCCATTCCATATCATCATCAAGAGGGTAACACGGACGCCGGACATTTTTAAAAGGCAATGAACGCATATCGAGATTGCAAAATCCTGATGTCAGGGCAATTAAATGAACAGGAGCAATGTCCCGCAGCTCAGGAAACAGGTAGCCAAGCTTGACAACAACTATTTTGAAGCTTAACGGATCAAGTCCGGTTTCCTTAAAATCATTTATCTCAGTAAACGAGCGACGAGTCTTCAGGATTACCGTTTTAACTCCATCAGTCTCGATAACAGCTACCCCTCTGTCTGTTCCCATCAACGAATCAGGAGACAGAAAAAGTACTGTTGCTTCTATTTCAATCGGTTTGCAAAAAACAGTATCATCTTTTCCACCCAGACTAAGTTTTATTTTCTTTCCACATCCTGCGTTAATGCATTCTTTTAATGCTGCCGGGTCCACTATACCGGCCATCAGGGTATTTTTTACCTCATGCCGGAGCAATGCATCGAGAACCTGGGTGTTATCACCGGGAGCTCCGGCAGTAGTGTTATCGCCTGAATCGGATATAAAGACCGTTCTGCCGGTGTATTCCTCCGTTCTGGAAATCATCTCATCAACTGGGCCGGAGGGGACATCCAGTACCATTTTCTCCCTGTCGTCCCAGATCAGTTGTGCAAGACGAACAGCTTCCTTTCTTGCTGAGGACCTGTATTTTTGATCTTTTGCAATAACAAAAACCCTCATTGCAGACCGGGGAAGATCGGCCCAGCAATAACCTGCGAAAATCGATGCATCAATGAGTCCTTCAGTATTTGTTACATCAGGGATCTGGCTATAAACGGAATTTAAAGGTTCCACTTCAGTTATGCTTTTTTCCCCCGGCACCAGTATCGGAATTTCAACATATTCAATATGAGGCTTCCAGTTAAAATTCATGGCATCGATGAGCATCCGGGCAGCTCTAATCCGTGTTTCGTCTGCGTCCCTGTGGGGTGCTGTGCGGTATGCCGTTATCAGATCGATCTCTTTTACAAAGTCGGGGGACAGGTTTCCATGGAGGTCAAAGCTTCCTGATATGAGCACCTCATTGCCTGCAAGCTCTCTTATTTTATTGATCATGGTGACCTGGGCATCATCATAACCTTCCACATGCAGGGCACCGTGCATATCCATGTATATGCCATCCAGATTCCCGGCATTCTTAATACTGTCAAGAATCTCGTTCAAGAAACTCTCAAATGCCTGTCGTTCAACTACTCCCCCCGGCCATGCATATGCATGCAAAGTGGGGATTATTTCGATATCAGCTTGTCTGAGAACTTCAGCCCACTTCTGGTCCTTTAATACATCATCTCCACGTGATACTCTGAAGTCTGTCTCTTTTACCGGAAGCGTTGAAAAGGTATTTGACTCGTGACTTATCCCCAGGGTCAATACCTTTTTTTGCTGATGTTCGGTTTTACAGGAAAGAACAGAAAACAGCAATAATACTGATAAGAAATACATTATCGGTCGTTTCATACACCTGCCTGATTATTTATATACCTGAATGATTATTAAAAGGCTAATTTACTTAAAAGAAATAATTTGTTTACTTCTTCCATAGATTTCCTAAATTGTGTAAAAAATCATCGGCCATGAAAACAACCAGGTTTTTTGTTATACTTTTTTCCCTTTTCCTTCTGAACAGCCTCCTGCAGGGGCAGGTCTATGAAAAGCTTGAAGATTACAATGGAGTTAAAACCGTCACTTCCGTCAGCGGAATAAGTTCTCCTGTAAGTGTTCACGTGATTTATGATAATTATGTCTCCAGAAAAGGGACTAAAGCAGACTGGGGATTTTCAGTTTTTATTGAGGGCTTTGATAAAGGGATACTCTTTGATACCGGAACCAGACCTGAAATATTTGAGTTAAATCTTAACCATATTGGCATTGATCCCTCAGCTATTGACCTTCTGGTTTTATCCCATGAACATTATGACCATACCGGCGGTATATCTTCACTTGTGAAGATGAAAACAGATATACCGGTCCTTATGCCGGTTTCCTTTTCTGCCGGATTCAAGCAGCAGATGGTAAGTCTGGGATTAAAACCTGTCATGGTAAATGCTCCTTCCATGATTTGTCAGAACCTCTATACCTCAGGTGAGTTTGAATTTCAAATCCCGGAGGAAGCTCTTATCCTCGATACAAAGAAAGGGCTTGTAGTACTTACCGGATGCGCACATCCTGGGATAATCAATATGCTCAGGAAGATAAGAAATGATTTCAGCAAGAATATTTATATGGTTTGCGGGGGATTTCACTTAATGAATAAGACTGATGAAGAGGTGAACACGATCATTTATGACATGAAGAATCTTGGTGTTGTAAAGTGTGGAGCCACTCACTGCACTGGTGAAAAGCAGATAAAGATGTTCAGGGTTGCCTTCGGAGAGAATTTTGTTGAACTGGGCACTGGAAATAAGATAGGGCTTGATTAGTGTTTGTCTTGCACTCCGGGTTCATTTGAACTTCGCGCGTAAACCTGTTGTCATAGTGGGTTGTATCAAACGTCTATTGTGTAACCTGGTTAAGGCCTTTGTGACCCTCATGGTAAATTGTAAATGATTATACTACGCCTCGCTCCTGAATGAGTTTCGTCAGGGATCTTCGACTCTCACTTTCGTTCTCACTC
>DCVC01000351.1 GCA_002328625.1 Bacteroidales bacterium UBA2198 | reverse complement strand
TGGCCGGCATAAAAATGCACAGGGTTTGCACCATGCGTGATAATTGATGCTCCAACACCCGACGATCTGAAAAACGCCAGTGCATCCGCCGGAGTTGAGGCTCCACTCAGGCGGATTGCCTCTTCCATATCAGCAATCAGCAAGTCGATATACCTGTATGTTTCGGCTGATTCGCCCAATGGCCAGGTTTGTGCAGGATTATTACGCTCACTTAAAAAGTCGTACACCGTGTTCACCACCGTGATAGCGTTATTCGCTTTTGCCTTTTTAAGCAGGCTGCCCAGGTGGTTGTGGATATTTGGCACCAGTGCCGTGCCTCCGAAAACGGTGATATCACTGTCAAAAAAGGTATCATCGAGATCGGAAGGCGTCATTTCCCGCGCAGCGCCAATGTTGTTGATGAAAATGCGTTCACCATTGCCGCTGTCATACGCAGGATCCGACAGTACATCGGTAAAGGGTGTGTAATGGCTGCCAGTTTTAAAAAGACCTTTCTTTATCGGGGTTCTGGCGAGCATCTCCTCCAGGAATTTTCCACCATCATCGGCACCCCTACATGCATAAAAATGGACCCCGGCAGGCAGTTGATGCATCATCTGTGCGGCATGGATAAGCGACACCACAGATGGTCCTCCAATGTTTATGGCTACGGGAGGCAGATTGCCCGTAATTTCTTTTCGGGCTTTCAGGTAATCGGTGCCCATGAACTTTTGGAACTCCTCGCTGAACACAAGTTTGCCGGGGGTTAAACCGCCATCGCCCGGACTTTTAGAGAGATAAGGCCGAAACCGTTGACTCCTGAAATCGACGGGTTTATAAAGGTAATCTACCAGGGTGCAGCCAGTACCCGAAATCCTGAAAATTTTGCTCATAGATAAAATCAGCTCAGAAATTTATTATAGTCGGAAACCAGCAGATGAACCGGTTGCTCGTCTTCTTCGATTACCGGGAAACGCCCCACGGTTTCGTAAAAGCAATTATCCGAATTGTCGTCGTTTACCATGCTTACTTCACCAACAAGCACTTTCCCTTTTCCCTTTTCACCGTAAAAACGGTGGTACATACCCTGTTCGAGGCAGATACTTTCTCCGGGGGTTAACACCACCTTGCCACCGGGCTGAACAGTACGTGTAATTCCATCGGTTTTAAAGGTTACGGGTGAGTCGCTGAGTTTACTGTCGGCAGTAGCATTGTACAACTCTATAACAAGGTTGCCACCGCCTCGATTAATGATGTCCTCCATTTTCGACCAGTGGTAGTGCATGGGCGTTTCCTGCTCCTCCTCCACAATCATTATTTTTTCGGCATAAGGTTTTTTATCGATATTGAATTTTCCGTTGCGGATGGTAAAAAGGAAAAGGCCGCGGTTGTAAAAATCGCCCGAGCCGAAGTCTGTGATATCCCAGCCCAGCATGTTTTCAATCACTTCGGCTGCATCGTCTTTGTTTTTCTTCCAGTCATCGACGCTCCAGTAAGCCCAGGGCGGGAGCATAAACTGTTTTTCGGCCATAAATGCTCTGGCATTTTTCAAGATCTGGTTTATTTCACTCCGTTTCATATCCTATTGTCTAAACATTAAAGTCCGGCTTTCTTTTTATATTGAAGGAGGTATTCAGAAGAAAACTGTTCATTCCCGTCAACTTCCAGGATCAACTCAAACCGGTCTGTATTCCATTGTGGCAGAACTGTCTGAACAGCAGGTCCTTCTATATTTTTATTACTTTCAGCCTTGCCAAATTCCCACTTGTGCAGGATTATTTCCATCCCTTCAGCCCTGAGTTTAATTAATACGCTGCCACTTTGTGGGATTTTTTCGTACAAATCGTTCAAAATGAATATTTCAGCTGAAAATGTCTCTCCTTCAGTCCACGAAAATTTGGGAATACGGGCGCTTGCAAGAAATGGCCTGCAGGAATTAGCTACCGCATAAAAAGCAGGCTTGGGCTGATTCGGGTAATTGATCAGGCTATTATTTGCTGCTGTGATCCAGGGCTCATTATAACACCAGTTCAATGCCATTGAGCAAACCGGCTTCTGACGGCGGGCCTCTTCATAAATACATTTATATCCCTCGCTTTGCAGCCATTGACTTTGTCTGACCAGGGTTTCCAGATTATCAGCTTTACCAAAATACGATTCCAGTAAATCTTTCATTAACCACGTATCACCCTGCCACGCGTTGAAGGCATGGTGACTTTCCCAGCTGGTACCTGGCTTGGGAGGGAATAATTCATTTTTGGGAATAATCATTTTTAATAATTCCACAGAGGCCGTGCCAGGCATGCCAAACTCGGTATAAGCGGTAGCAGTGGATCGCGGCATTTTCTGAAATACTTCCTCTCCTGATTCAAAATACCTGAAGACATAGTTGCCATGGGCCATACCCATTACCGGGGATGTGGGAAGAAATGGAGTTTTCGGGTCCAGCAGGAAACACTGGCTGTTTAGCAACCGGATAGCAGGCGACTGATCTGTCATACCCGACCAGGAATTAAAAAGTTCATTCCCGCCGCACCAGATAGCATTGGAGGCATGTTTTCGTATCCGTTTGATAATCGCCCCGGATTCTTGTTTTAATACAGACAAATAGTGCGGAGTTCCTTCATAGTTGTTACATGCAAGCGGAAACTCAGTCCATACCAGTATCCCCTTTTCATTGCAGAGTTCATAAAATGACTCCTTGTTGACTATTCCGCCGCCCCATACCCTGAAGATATTGAAATGGGCATTCACTGCATTGTCAATCAGACCTGCATATCTTTCCCGTGTGATGATTCCGGGGAAAATTTCGGGATTTACCCAGTTGGAACCCTTCCCGAATATTTTTCGTCCGTTAAGTTCAATGGTTATCGGGGGATTACTTCTGCCTTTTGGGAAAGTATCGGGTTTACTCCAGGCTCCATCGTGCATTACAAGCTGAATTTTTCTGAAACCGACTTTACCGACCTTTCTGTCCAATAACTTGTTTTCTCTCTTCAGAATGAATTCCGAAGTATAAAGATTTGGGGTTCCATGGTCATGAGTCCACCAGAGTAACGGTTTCTTCAGTTCAATTTTTTCATCAGTTAAACCGGATAATTCACCGCCTTTTAAGAGGGCAGTATTACCGGCCGGATCAGTTAATTTCCACTCATATTGTGTGTCTTCCAGATTTTCTCCCTCAACTTTCAATTGAATTTCAGCATATTGAAAATCATCAGAAAGCGTATAATCCACGAATACCTCATTTAAATGTGATTGATTCCTGATCTCAAGGAATGTTTCATCCCATATCCCGGAAGGAATCAAACGCGGATGCCAGTCCCAGCCATAACTTACAGCAGGCTTTACGCTCTGAGCGGCATTTGAGCGATACCTGTTCTCGGGAGTTCCTGGAATCTTAGGGACAGGAAAGATAAGAACCTCGAGGGTGTTTTCTGACAATAATTTACCGGTTAAGTTCAGTTGTACCGGTTTAAACATTCCTTCCTGGGCAAATATCCTTACATTGTTCAGAATAATCTCAAACCGGTAATCAATTCCTTCGGAAACAAAGTAGAATTGTTCGCCGTCAGCCAATTGTGGTTTTTTGAAACTCGTTTTATAAGTCCAGTATACATCTTCCATCCAGAGATAATCTTTCCAGTTTTCGGCGTAATGGTATGGACCATAATTAAGTGCTTTAGCCAGATCGAGCTGTACAGCACCCGGAACTTTGGCAGGATAATACTTTAAAGGGGTTTCACCTGCCTTTGCCGAATATCCGATTTCCCATTCTGATTCAATTTTCGATGGAAACCCTAATTTCTGGGCTATAATTGTTTTACAACTCAATAAAACTAGTAATAAAGTAATGTACTTAGCAAGTGTTTTCATTTGGGTATAGAAATTTAGTTTTGGGTATTAACTATAGGCTGATTTCTTTAACAATAGCTTTCATTTTATCCAGACCTGTTTTTGCCACCAGCAAAGCGTCTTGTCTCCAGTATGTTTCATTAAACAATTCGAGCGAGAGTACTTTAGGTCCACCCATTTTTGCCAGATCAGTAAGTATTTGCTTAAGCGGGGCACAGCCGTCGCCTGGAAAAACCCGGTCTTTATCCGATTGACTTTCGCGGGGAATATCTGTAACATAATCGTTCATGTGGAAAATTTCAATTACATTGCCTTTTAGCATTTTTAATCCGTTAAAACCTGAATTTCCCCTGAATAAATGATAAACGTCGGCAAGTATTTTCACATCAGGATCGTTGGCAGCCGCAGCAATGAAAAGTGCCTGGCTCAACTGAAAAAGTGTTCCTGAACTTCCCCAGAATTCAAGCTGTGGCATCACACCGGTTTCCCTTCCCAATTCAATCAGCTTTTTATATTTCTCACCTGCCAGGTTTAAGTTGAGATCATTTTTCTGTTTTAGTCCTGCAGGCGAAGCAGCAATTCTATTACATCCCAATTCTGCCATTAAGAGCATTTCACTCTTCATTTGCTCAAAAGCTGCCGAACTTACTTTCTCATCGTCGACCAGCCATTGGGCAAAGCCAATTGCATTTTCTACAGTTATTTTGCTGTCGGTAATGTGTTTTCTTAACGACGCAATGGTGTTTCCCTTATCAATATAGTCCTTTACATCGCTAATCCAGAGCTCAATACCATCGTAACCTGCTTTTGCAGCAATATCGATATATTGTAAAAGTCCGGACTTTTGTCCGCTTATAGTACTGGTATTCAGACAGAAACGAAAGCTGG
>DCVC01000289.1 GCA_002328625.1 Bacteroidales bacterium UBA2198 | reverse complement strand
CATGAAGACAACTATAAGCTGGTTAATGCACCATATCTGGGTATGGAACGCCAGGGCTCAGTAACGTATGGGAACGGGTACCGGAAAGGTTTCCGCGGGATTGATCAAAGTGGCTCGGAATATGTTCCGGGTACACGCAGAAGCATCAGGAATGAACGGCCAATTGAAGGAATATACAATGTAAATTTCTCCGGATCAGGCGATATGTATCCAAAAGGAGGAAATATGCTTCATACTCTAAGGCAGATTTTTTATTTAAACTTTTTCGATTATATTTGAAAAGTTCCAAAACTATAAAAACTGAATTATGATAAGATTTATATTAACGATCTTAATAGGGATATTTTGCCAAGGATTAAATTCCCAGGAGATATCTCAATGGAGGGGACCGGACCGGACCGGGATATATAATGAAACAGGCCTGCTGAAGAAATGGCCCGACCCGGGTCCGAAACTCATCTGGCACTTTAATGAACTTGGAGAAGGCTACAGTAGTGCTTCTGTTACCTCTTCCGGTGTTTATACCACTGGTATGATAAGCGGAAACGGATACGTTTTTGCATTGAACCATCAGGGAAAGCTTCTCTGGAAAAAGGAATATGGAAGAGAATGGAACGACAGCCATAGCGGTGCCCGTTCAACACCGCTGGTTATCGGGGATAAACTGTATCTCATTTCCTCCTATGGAAAACTGGTTTGCATGGACTGTTCAGACGGACGTATCGTATGGTCCATTGACTTTATGAAGGACCATGGTGCCAGGAATATTACCTGGGGCATAACTGAAAATTTACTGTCTGACGGTAATATCCTGTATTGTTCTCCCGGAGGAGAGGATGTGAATGTTGTTGCACTCGACAGAAACACAGGTAAGATAATCTGGAAAAGCAAGGGCAACGGGGAAAAATCTGCATATTGTTCACCAATGATCATCAATCTTCCCAGGAGAAAAATTCTTGTCACAATGATGGAGCGATCGATCCATGGGTTTGATGCTGCCACGGGAACTCTGCTTTGGAGATTTGGACACATAAATCAATATAGTGTGCATCCCAATACACCTCTATTCAATAACGGTCTGCTTTATTGCACAAGCGGGTACGGAAACGGAGGAGTTATGCTGAGACTGGCGGCTGATGGTTCATCTGTTACCCAGGTGTGGAAAAATGACAAGCCTGATCCGAAAATAGGTGGTGTTGTGGCACTAAACGGCAGAATATATGGGGGAGGGGACAATAACCGCCGTCTCTTCTGTCTCGACTGGCACACAGGAAAAGAGCTCTTTCAGCTGAATCAGCTTGCACCTGCAAATATTATTGCAAATGACGGACTGTTATATATTTACAGTGAAGGAGGGAAAGTCGCTCTTGTAGAGCCCAAAACTGACGGATTTAATATAATCAGCTCATTTCAGGTACCGAGGGGCACCGGTCCGCACTGGGCACATCTTGTCATAAAGAATAAAAAGCTCTATGTCCGGCATGGATCATCGCTTATGGTCTATGATGTTGCAGGAAGCTGACAGAGCACAGAGCAAAGGGCACAGAGCAAAGGATAAAGGAAAGCAGAGGTTGAGAATAAAATCAGATGAGGCTTTATGAGAAGTCTCATTTTTTATGTAAATTACACAAAAATCTCTAAAATATTTTGAAAATGAGAAAAAAATCCGTATCTTTTATACTATGTGCCTTTGCCATAATTTCTTCAGCTCAGGAGACTGATTTTCTGAACAATATTTACAGTTTTCTCGAGAATCCTGCAGTTTTTGAATTAAACCAGGAGAAGGGCCATGTACCGCTTATACCCTATCTGAACCTTTCGGATGCTCTTTCGTTTAACCCGGCGAAATCTGTCAATTATATATCCCTTAACGGGAAATGGAAATTTCACTATTCCGATACACCTGAAGGTATACCTGAAGATTTTTTTAAGGAGAATTTTAACGACAGGAAGTGGGATACTATAACTGTCCCTTCAAACTGGGAAATGATGGGTTACGGGGATCCTCTTTTCAGAAATGTAACAACACCTTTCCCTCCGGATCCGCCTTACGTTCCAAAAGAGTACAATCCTTCTGGTTCATATCGCAGGACATTTAACATACCCGCCTCATGGAAAGGGAAGGAGATATTCCTGAGGTTGGAGAAAACTGCTTCAGCGTCCTTTGTATGGATAAACGGGAGGGAGGTTGGCTATAACGAGGGAGCCCAGGAACCTGCAGAATACAATATCACAAAATATCTAAAGGCCGGACGAAACACTATTGCTGTTGCAGTATTTAAATACTCTGACGGGTATTACCTGGAAAACCAGGATTACTGGAGACTGGCAGGCATCTTCGATGACATCTGGCTCTTTGCCACCCCGAAAATGCACATCTTCGACTGGGTGGCAACAACCGAGCTTGATGAGAGTTACACAAATGCAAATCTTGATATTTCATTGGATGTCAGGAATTACTCCGGGATAGAGAATAAAGATTATAGTTTAAAAACAACACTTTACGATCAGGACCGGAAAATTGTAAAAACTTTGTTATCTGATGATATATCTGTTCTTCCCGGGCAGAAAAAGATTATAAAACTATCGGAGGAAATAATAGAACCAAAAAAATGGTCAGCTGAATATCCTAACCTCTATCTACTGACTTATGAACTTATTAATTCTGCCGGAAAGGTCGAGGAGGTAATTTCGGGGCGGATAGGATTCAAAGAAACAGAGATAAAGGAGCAGGTCTTTTATCTTAACGGAGTACCTGTAAAATTGAATGGCATAAACAGCCACATGCAGCATCCGGTCACGGGTCACAACATGGATGAAGAGACCATCCGTAAAGATATGAGTATTTTCAAACAGTTTAATATTAACTGTGTCCGGACTTCGCATTACCCTCCTGTAACCAGATATCTTGAGCTGGCTGATGAATATGGCATTTATGTAGTTGATGAAACGGGCGATGAGGCACATGCTACGGAATATCTCTCGCACAGGAAGGAATGGGAGCAAATGTACAGGGAAAGGGCAAGGAAAATGGTGTTGCGCGACAGGAACCATCCATCTGTGCTTTTCTGGAGTGCCGGAAATGAGAGTGGGGAAGGGCAAAATATCTGCGCAGTAATAGATGAAGGGAAAAAATACGATAAAACAAGGTTCTGGATGTACGGAGGCAACGCATTTGCTCATCCCTGCGAGGATATAATTGGTCCGAG
>DCVC01000272.1 GCA_002328625.1 Bacteroidales bacterium UBA2198 | reverse complement strand
CTGTTGATCAGGAATGGTGCCAGCATTGCTGCTCCCGGTGAATTTACTCAAAGAGCCTTCCTGAATGGAAAAATGGATCTGTCCCAGGCTGAAGCTGTGGCTGACCTTGTTGCCTCTTCCTCTGAAGCTTCTCACAGAATAGCAATAAACCAGATGAGGGGAGGTTTCTCTGCTGAAATCAACAATCTGAGATCAGAATTATTAAGATTTGCATCGCTTATTGAGCTCGAACTTGATTTTGGAGAGGAAGATGTGGAATTTGCCGACAGGAAAGAATTGAGATCCATTGCGGTTAAGGTCAAAGAACTTGCTGATAGATTAGCCTCATCATTCAGATTTGGAAATGTGATTAAAAATGGAATACCTGTTACTATAACCGGAAAACCGAATTCCGGAAAATCTACTTTATTGAACGCACTTTTAAATGAAGAAAGAGCAATAGTGTCGGAAATACCTGGAACAACCAGGGATGTAATCGAAGACACAATAATTATTAATGGCTTGGAATTCAGATTTATAGATACTGCAGGTTTACGTGATACTTCAGATGAAATAGAAAGACTTGGAATACAAAAAACCAATGAGAAAATTGTCAAGGCTTCAGTGGTACTTCTGGTTGATGACATATCAGGTACACCAGCATCAATAAACAGACTTGCTGATCAGATAAGGAAAAAAATAGATGGACAATCGAAAAGTCTTGTAATAATAATCAACAAAACAGACCTGGCATCAGCTTCAAAGTTGACTGAACTTAGAAAAACTATCAGAATGAGCGGTGATGAATCGCTTTTATTTATCTCAGCGAAGGAACGAAAGGGTCTTGATGAGTTACGAATGAAACTTAGTGTAATAGTTATAAAGGAAAAGTTTAGCTTGCATGATGTAATTATAACGAATATAAGACATTATGAAGCTCTTAGTCAGGTTTCGGAAAGTCTCGGAAGAGTTGTTTCAGGACTTGATGAAAGTATTCCTGACGACTTGATTGCAATTGATATCCGGCAGGCCATACATTACCTGGGTGAGATCACCGGTGAAATAACCACTGACGAAATCCTCGGCAATATTTTTAAAAATTTCTGTATCGGAAAGTGAATTAATATTAGCTTTGAAAGAGATAACCTTGAAGATGAGAATATTTAATGTTATAAGTGTTTTTTGCCTCTGGTCACTTCTCAACCCCGGGAATTTAACAGGGCAGGATTTATTGTCTGAATATAATCCTGCTAACCAGGAAACAACAGCAAAAAAGGAAATCAAAAGAAACTATATCGGGATTGACCTGTTTGAAACCTTTTTTGATTACTCGATGGACTCTAAGGTTGGACTCAATAATCTGCATCTATCTTTTGAGCGTATTTCGCGATCAGGGAATACAAGCTTCACTGCTGAACTGCTCCTTAATATTGAATATATAAGTTCCGACAAATCAGATTATTATCCATGGGATTCCGATTATCCCTGGGAAGGCAACTGGCTTTTCCTTAACGGATTACACCTGAGTTATGACCCATACTGTTACTTCACCAAAGCAGGCTTTAACTATTATCCTTTCAATTATTCATTGACTAAAACGGGAAATTTCCGTGTTTTTACAGGTGTTTCTCTACTTACCGGAATAATTAAACGGAGCGAATATAATTATGAATATCCCTATGAGCACTTCAAAAAGGTCTTTTTGGCAAGCATAGTAATGAATCTGGATGTAAGGTGGTATCTGACCGATATCATACAGTTAAAAGCAGGCATTGATATGTCAGTGTTGCCGTTCCTTGTTTTCTGGAGCCCGGAGATCGGACTCTCAATAGGTTTTTGATTTTAAACTTCTGACCTTTAGTGGTGGAAATAATATTGCTGGCACTCGCGGTGAAATGAGAATTGAGAAGCTAAATCACATCTGGCTCCTGGAGTAAACATTTACTTTAGATAGTTACACGCAAATTATTCTGCATAAGTTTGTTATATGAGATTACGGATGGACATATTTCCCCCGGTATTCTCTTTTAAGAAGTTTTGAAGCTTCCGGATTTCCTGTAACCTCTTTCTTTTGTTGATCCCATTTTACAATCGATCCTGTGTTATGGGAGATCATAGCAAGCTGAACAGTGGCCGTTGACTTGAAAGCATCTTCAGGAGTACAGCTTATTAAGTGTTTGTCTTTGTTTCTTACTGCATCAAGAAAATTACCTACATGATTTTCCTGCATCAGTTCTGTGGGAACAGGTATATCTTCTCTCTGTGCATTCTTACCTGCTGGGAACACTACTACTTTGGAGTCTTCAGCAAACAGGGTACCTTTATCTCCATAAAAGAAAATACCGTTGTTGAACTCCCTTATTACATCGCCATTGCCCCACAAACGGTGCTGCCAGGTAACAGGAGCTTTTCTGAAAGCCATATGAGCCGTAAGTGTATCCGGGGTTGTTATTTTATCTTTCAATACGTAAATCCCCCCTCTGGTAATAAATTCTTCAGGCATCTCCTCTCCCATTATTCTGCGGATGATATCTATATGGTGTATGCCCCAGTCAACAAGATGCCCGTTTCCGTATTCTTTTTCCAGTCGCCACGCCATATGCCCGATGCTTGGTCTGTAATCGAGCCTGGGGGCAGGACCGCACCATTCTTCCCAGTCGAGTGAAGGCGGAGGAGGTTGAATGGCAGTATCCTGCGGGTTGGGATTATAATGTATCTGAGCAACTATCTGAT
>DCVC01000313.1 GCA_002328625.1 Bacteroidales bacterium UBA2198 | reverse complement strand
CTTCACCATAGATTTTTTTTGCTTTTTCAGCCGAATTGGAAAGAAGCGCTTTACCTTTTTCAGAGCTCCCTGCGTTTCCCAGCAATATTGCGTAACTGTTAATAAGATTGAATGACAACATGGAATTAAATAATTCGGCCATCCGGATGCCTTTTTCGTAATACTCCCCCGATTTTTCATTAAGACCAAGTGCTCCATAGGAGATTGCCAGGTTGTTGAGTAAATTAATATATCTTTCATCCTGCTTAACGGAACCTGATAAATAAAATGTTTCAGCCTTTTCAAGGTAAAGTTTTGCCTTTGAATAGTCAGCGAGCCTTGTATGACAAACTCCAATATTAAGATAGAGGTCTGCAATATCTGATATAAGAAACTCACTTTCCCTTTTATTGATTAAATTCAACGCAGCGTTACCATAACTGATTGATTTTTCATAATCGTTAAGTTCAAGTGAGGCGGTGACCAGGCTTGATAATCCCTTTAAAAGAAGCGGACTTTTCTCACCGTACAACTTTTTTTCAATGTCAAGCGACATCACAGAGTATCGTTCCATTTCATTGAAGTTACCCAGAAAATTATACGCAACTCCTGTGTTGTAAAGACATTTTGCGTAAATCTCATCATATATTTTAAGGTTCTCTCTTATGGACGAGGACAATTTCAGCCAGATTATGCTTTCAGAGAACTTACCGGCAACAAGGTAATACACACCTATATAATAATGTGATTCTGACAGAATTAAGCTGTCAACGACATTATTTCTTATGTTAATAATTATGGCATTCTTACAAGCTCTTGCTCCTGCCGTATCGCCATTTATAATGAATGTTTGAAGAGATCTGTTAAGCCTGTCTATAACAACTGTTGCATCGTCATTTAAAGAAGTTGGAGCATCCTTATTATATTGTTTTTCTGCTCTTAAGCAAATTACAACAGAAACAAAGAAAATAATTAAAAGCAGAATCCTGTAATTACCTCTGATCATTAATAGCTGCTCCATACCTGTTTTTCCCCGTATAAATATCACAAGTATATATTAAACCGCCAAAATAATCGTTAATTATATAAAACAATAACTTTTGTAAGTCTTTGATATTCTTGATTTAGTTATTTTTTTTGAAAATAATCGGTTTTTTTATGTCACAAAACTCCACTTTCCGACATGTAACAGTAGAATTACGAATTACCCTGAATTAGTATCAACTATTAAAATCGGAAAAAAATGAAAACCCTGGATTTTGAAAAAACAAAAGACATTTTCGACGGATTTACACTTACGAATGAGGAAATGATAAGCGTCAGAGGTGGAGACGCAGGAGAACCAATTACACTACCAAATCCTCCTCAAATAAAAATCTAAAAAACCTTGTACTGTTCTGCTTTAGCGAAAGCAGGGGAAATTGCAGGCTTTATTAAGAATAAAAAATAGAGTTGCCTGCTGTTATATTAGATTGAATTAAGGTTAATTATCAGAACCTTGACGAGATATTGTGATTGTACATTTAATGTATAAATGTATTATACTGATATACAGTTATTAAATTATTTGTTTTAAACAAAATGATAATAAACAATTATAAAATATACTATAATGAAGACAATTGATTTTTCCTATTTCATCGAAAGGTATAATGCCGGAGAGATGAATGATTCAGAAAAAGAATGGTTCACCAGGGAGCTTGCAGGTAATGAAAAACTTCGACATGAAGTTGAACTTAGAAGAAAAACTGATACAATTCTAAAAAATCAGGATGTAATAAAGCTAAGAAACAAGCTTGCTTCAATAGAGAAAGCCAGAGAAAATCCTGTTAAAGATCGCCGCAAACATATTAACATGAAATACGCGGCCATTATAGCCAGTCTGGTTATTATTGGAGGTATAGTTCTTTTTTCAGGGCGACATCTAAGCAAAGAGCAGATTTTTGAAAAGTACTATAAATCTTATGAAACGACAACCACATTAAGATCTGCAATAAATGAGGTAAATTCTGATTATACACTGGCACTTGAATACTACAAAATTCATGATTACAGAAATGCTGCCGTTTATTTCAGCAAAGTGATTGAAAACGAACCTGCAAACATGCATTCAACCTTGCTATACGGCATTTCAAGTTTTGAAAACAGCAATTATCCTGAAGCAAAACGATCTTTCAGAAGGGTGATTGATGATAATAACAACCTCCATATGGATCACGCTCATTGGTATCTTGCGATGTGTTATATAAAAACAGATGACATTGATAAAGCAATCGGCCAGCTTTCGATAATAAAAAACAAAGGGAGTGTCTATAGTAAAGATGCAAGAAAGATATTGAGAAAAATGAAATAATTTATCTGAATGTCAATTGTCCGACACCTGGCTATCAGGTTTAACCAGCAGTGATATGGAGAGAGAGAAAACAAATAACAATGAGTTAAGCATGGAGGCGGTAAAACCTTTTGATCAAAGTGTTATCAATTGTCCTTCGATACTGGCAGGGATGTCGCATGAGATGAGAACAAACATGAATGCAATTGTAGCTTTCTCATTTCTCATGAATCAAAAGGGTTACAGCGAGTTGGAACGTGAGGAATTCAGCAATCAAATCTTAAATTCGTGTGAGCTGATAATAAATCTTTTCGATAATTTTCTTGATTCAGTTTATGTTGATACGGGTAATTTCAAAACCGAATTAAGAGTTTGCAAGCTTGATAGTATTTTTGATGATCTTCTCTCTGAATTCAGAGAGGTTCTGAGAAGAGAAAGATTCAAGGATCTGGTTCTGGTAACTGAGAATCAATTCTCAAACTCCGCTGAAGTAATCTTTGATACAAACAGGGCAACCAGGGTAATTCGTAATTTGTTTCAAAATGCTTTAACTAACACTAAATCGGGATATATAAAAGTTGGATTCTATTTCAGGGATGATAAGATAACTTTCTATATTCTTGATTCCGGCCAGGGTTATCAAAAATGCAAGGAATTCCTTCATACCGGAAATATAGGCAATTCTCTGCAGAAGTTTAATGATACTTATACAGCAATCAATATTTCACTTGCCCGCAGGCTGATAAAAATGATGGATGGATCAATCTGGATTGAATGCAACGGGATTACCGGAACCGGGCTTTATTTTTCTGTACCGGCCAAAGCGGCTTTAGGCAGTGAACTTGACAATGATAAACAAGCTAATACTATGATCGCTATCTGACTCCAGATGGTAATGTTCGATCAATGTCTGTATCAATCCAAGCATGAGTGAAAATAGTTGCCTGTCACAAGGCAACTATTTTTTATTATCAATTATTTGAACTTCAGTTCTTCTGTTCAGCTTTCTACCTTCAAAAGTCACATTGTCGCCAATAGGTGAAGCATTTCCATAACCCTTGAATTTTAATCTCTCAGAATCTATACCATTATTTATCAGATAATCGACAACTGACTTAGCCCTCTTTTCAGACAATACCAGATTATAATTATCAGCACCAGTAGAATCGGTATAACCGCCAATTTCCACAGCCAATTCTTTGTTTTCCTTAAGAAGATTTGTGAGTTTATTTAATTCTGCAACCGACTCCTTCTTTAGTTCATATGAATCAATCTCATAAAACACATTTGAAAGAAGCATTTTCTCTCCTACTTTTAAAGGGCTCAATCTTATCTGCTTAAGAAATGGTTTCACTACGGTATGCTGGCCTTCGAACATGAAATTTTCCGAATAGAACAGATATCCCGACCTGCTTATATTAAGTCCGTAATTATAACCTGAAGGGATACAAACCAGAAAATTACCGCCTGCATCTGTGGAGTTGCTGATAACTGTTTTTCCTGTTGACAGATTTAATAACTCATAATTAGCTTTAAGGAGTCTCCCGGTCTCCTTATCGGTGACTTTTCCTCTTAAATAAGCAACAGGATCGGGTTGTATAGATTTGTGAAGGTTGAAGAGAAAGATATCTTTTCCATTGACATTATCCCTGCGTGAAGAGAAATATGCTTTCTGGCCAGCCGATTCTATGATGAGTCCTGTCTCATCGTTATATGTGTTTATAGGATATCCAAGATTTTTCGGGTCAGTCCAGGTTGTATCCTCCTTCATTCTTGAAAAGTAAATATCAAATCCACCCATTCCTGGTTTTCCATTGGAAGAAAAATAGAGAGTTCTACCATCGAAATGGATAAATGGTGACATTTCATCCCCGTCAGTATTTATTACTTCTCCCAGGTTAACAGGATTCTTCCACCTGTTCATCTCATTTTTAACCGAGTACCATATATCTTTTCCTCCAAATCCGCCGGGTCTGCTGCTTGAAAAGAAAAGCATCCTTCCATTTGCACTTACTGAAGGTTGTGATTCCCAGTGCTGTGTATTAACAGGTCCTCCTAAATTTACAGGCATAGACCATTTTCCTTCATTATTAGCCGAAAAATAAATATCACAGCTTCCAAGCCCTCCCGGGCGATCGCAAGCTGTAAAATACATGTAGAGTCCGTCTGATGAAAGTGTCTGTGCTCCTTCGTTTTGCCTGGTATTAAGGGGAGCGCCGGCATTCTCTGCTCTTTGCCAGATATTATTATGAAGGTTGCTCACATAAAAATCTTCCTGAGCAGGGGTATTAAAAGAAACCTTATTTCGTGGATTATTTTGCCTTGTAAACATAAGGGTCTGCCCGTCAGCAGTAATAGATGGCCAATATTCATCATCTGTTGTATTAATCCCTTCTCCGACACTCACAGGGTTAAAAGGCACAGGATTCTTCATTGCCTCAATTGCGAATTCACAGTTCTTAGCATCCTTTAGTGCCTGAATCCTGTTTTTTTCAGACATATTATCCTGTTCAAGGTAAACATTGAAGTAAATAAGTGCTTTTTTATAGTTGCCTGACATCATCTCAGCAGTAGCAAGATCAAAGTAAACCGGCATATAAAAAAGGGAATCGATCCTTACAGCGTTTCGGTAATGTAAAGCAGATTCGCTGAAACGTTTCTGTTTCAGCAACAGCTCACCGAGCATCATGTGAGCTTCATAGAATTCATTATCAATTGCAATTGCCTGCTTAAAATAGCGTTCAGCTGTATAGAAATCAATGTAATCATATGATCTGACGCCATCTTTGTAGATTTTAAGAGCTTTTGCAGAATTAGTATGAAACTGCTGGGAAAAGCTTAATTGAGGAAAAGTGCAGGTCACCAGACAAATAATAACGATGACAATTATCTTCATAATATGGTCAGGGTATATGCATGTACTTATGAACCTGAAGAGAGATCCTCCAATCCGGATTTTGTTTGACATAAACGATAATTTCCGGAATGACCGATTCAAACCTACTCCATTCGGGCTGTAAAAAAAGCCGGCATTTTTTGCTGACCTTTCTGCGATATTCTTCGGCCCATTCAAAATCATTTCTATTTTCAATAATAACTTTTAATTCATCCGCTTTATTGCAAATTTCGCTTACAGGAGGCATGTTTGTCTTTGGTGAAAGGCATATCCAATCCCATTTTCCCGATAATTGATAAGCTCCGGATGTTTCAATAAACGTTTTAATATATTTACTTTTAAGTCCTGAACACAAGTAACCGAGGTTCCACATCAGTGGTTCACCACCCGTTACCAATACAGAATCCGTGCCGGAACGTATTGCACGGTCAATAATAGCATCGGTTTTGACCATTGGAAAATGTTCAGGATCCCACGAAAAACGGGTATCACACCAGCTACATCCCACATCGCATCCTCCCAGGCGGATTAAATATGCAGCTTTACCAGTGTGAAACCCTTCTCCCTGTATCGAAAAAAAATCTTCAACCAAAGGAAGAAAGGTTCCATTCATGTCATTGCCTGCCCTTTTTATCATTTTTAATTTGAGATGAATGGAAATTTGGCAAGTTAAATTCCGGTATCCCCAGATAAAAATAGTACTATTTTTTGATCTTCAGCAGATCAAGAAATTCCCCGAAGAAAAAGGTGTTGTCATGAATCCCTGTAAATCGTTCTGCTCCAGGCCCATAAGACAGAATAGGAACCATAACGCCTGTGTGGTTATAAGTAGATATGAAATTACCGTTTATTGAGCGTTTTTGTTTATCGCCTCCCACAAGACTCAATCCTCCTGTTTCATGGTCTGCTGTAACTACAATCAGAGTCTCTCCGTTTGCTTTGGCAAATTCAAGAGATGCTCCCACTGCGTCATCCATATCAATTACTTCAGCTACGATATTAAGCAGATCTCCTCCGTGAGCAGCCCAGTCAATCTGCGAAGCTTCTATCATCAGGAAAAAGCCATTTTTATTTTTGCTCAAGGTTTCAAGTGCTTTAATTGTCATTTCCCGAAGCATACCCTGCCTTCCTTCCAGAACATAAGGCATATGTTCCTTTGCAAGAAGGCCTGCCAGTTTTGTTGATTGCGATTCTTTCAGATCATCAAGAGTGTAAACAACATCAAAGCCCTGCTTTTTGAGGGTTACTGTCAAATCAGCGCCATCGGCCCTGTTCCGGAAATGATCTTCGCCTCCGCCGATAAAAAGATCAAGTGTATTGTTAAGAAAATCTTTTGCAATTTCCTCATAATTGCCCCTTCCTGAGTTATGAGAAACAAATGATGCAGGGGTTGCATGTGTAACAGACGAGGTGCTTATCACACCTGTTGCAAGTCCGTTTTTTTTAGCGAGTTCAACAATTGAAGGAACTGCCACCGTATCGGGATCCATCCCGATCATGCCGTTTCTGGTTTTTACTCCACATGCAATTGCTGTTCCTCCAGCTCCGGAATCGGTTACATAGTTGTCAAAAGAGAAGGTTTTACAAAATCCTGTAAAAGGAAATGTTTCAAGTGCAAATGTATGCTCAACTACATCCATCCCTGCATTAAGATGGGCAAT
>DCVC01000228.1:7023-8400 GCA_002328625.1 Bacteroidales bacterium UBA2198 | reverse complement strand
GCTTCGTCTGATTGACCATTTCGTGAAAAGGCCTTTAAAACTACCTGAAATGATCCTGATGCGGTGTAATAGTGCGCAGGATTAACTTCGCTGGATATATAACCATCACCAAAGTCCCATTCAAATCTTACTGAATTGTCAGATTGATTTGTAAAAAGCACTTCCTCTCCCACAACAGGATCTCCGGGCGTTGCGGAGAAATAAGCCCTGGGTGAGTTTTCACATGAGAAAAGCATGAGAGGAAGAACCAGTGAGATATAAATAATCTTTTTCATTGTCTTAAACATTAATGGTTAATGAAATTAATTTCAAAATTTGTGCCACTATTAATATTATAAAGTCGAAATATCTTTCAAAATGTTGCATTACATGTCCATTTCTACTATATCAAAAATAATAATTATCTTTGCACTCCAATAAAAAACGGTATATTAAAATGATCAAGATCACTTTTCCTGACGGATCGGTAAAGGATTACAGGAGTGGTATAAACAGTCTGGAAATTGCGGAACAAATCAACCCTAACCTGGCAAAGGAAGTATATGCAGCTTCAGTCAATGGTGAAGTATGGGATTTGACCAGGCCGATCAATACTGATGCAACAATAAAGCTGCATAAGTGGGAGGATGAAGCTGCAAAGCATGCATTCTGGCACTCTTCGGCACATCTTATGGCTGAGGCTCTTGAATCATTATATCCCGGAATAAAATTCGGAATAGGTCCAGCAATAGAAAACGGATTCTATTACGATGTTGATCCTGGCGATGGAAGAGTGATTACTGAAGGTGACCTGCAGAAAGTTGAAGTCAGGATGAAAGAACTTGCTGCCAGGAATCTGGCATTTACCAGGAAAGAGGTCAGCAAGAAGGAGGCATTAGCATTATTTTCAGAAAAGGGAGATGAATATAAGACAGAACTTATAAGTGAACTTGAAGACGGTACAATCTCTCTTTACACCCAGGGTAATTTTGTTGATCTTTGCCGCGGGCCTCATTTGCCTTCGACCGGACAGATAAGAGCAATAAAGCTGCTTAGTGTTGCAGGAGCATACTGGCGCGGCAATGAAAAGCAAAAGATGCTGACCAGGATATATGGAATTACTTATCCTAAACAAAAAATGCTTGATGATTACCTCTTGTTTCTTGAAGAAGCAAAAAGAAGGGATCACCGCCGCATTGGCAAAGAACTTGAGTTGTTTACATTCTCCCCAAAAGTAGGGATGGGTCTCCCATTATGGCTCCCAAAGGGTTCGGAAATAAGGCAGAACCTGATAAATTTTCTGACAGGAATATTAAAGAAAAGAGGCTACAAGATTGTGACTACTCCTCATATTGGTAACGTGAGCCTTTATAAGACATCGGGTCACTATGAAAAATA
>DCVC01000228.1:709-6977 GCA_002328625.1 Bacteroidales bacterium UBA2198 | reverse complement strand
TTAACAAGGGTAAGAAGTTTTACACAGGACGATGCTCACCATTTTTGCAGACCCGATCAGCTGAGGGATGAGTTCAAGAGCATAATCGATCTTATCCTTTACATATTTAAAATATTGAATTTCAATGACTTTTCAGCTCAAATATCTTTAAGGGATCCTGACAACAAGCAGAAATATATCGGATCGGATGAGAACTGGGAAAAAGCCGAACGGGACATAATTGTTGCAGCCAGTGAGAAAAACCTTAAGACAACTGTAGTCAGAGGTGAAGCAGCGTTTTATGGTCCCAAACTTGATTTTATGGTAAAAGATGCTATTGGAAGGAAATGGCAGCTGGGAACAATACAGGTGGATTATAATCTCCCTGAAAGGTTCGATCTGACCTACAACGGAAGTGATAACCAGAAGCATCAGCCCGTTATGATCCACAGGACCATATTTGGTTCAATGGAGAGATTTGTGGCAGTGCTTATAGAAAACAGTGCCGGAAAATTCCCTCTATGGCTTGCTCCCGAGAAGGCAGTTCTTTTGCCAATAAGTGAAAAATTCAATGATTACGCAGAAAAAATTTTGGAAATTCTAAATAATTCCGATATTTGCACACTGATTGACGAAAGGAGCGAAAAGATAGGTAAAAAGATCAGGGATAATGAATTAAAGAGGATACCTTACCTCCTCATCATAGGTGAAAAAGAAGCAGAAAACGGGACGGTTGCTGTACGCAAGCAGGGAGAAGGAGACAAAGGAAGTATGAAGATCGAGGAATTTGTGAATTTCATCAGGAGCGAGATTGCCAGAGAAACAGCAAATTGATTGGATAAATAAGTAAACATAAGTATTAACTAAAATTAGGAGGAAATAGCTATAACCGGACCAATTAGGCGCAGTCCTGTAAAGACTCCCCAACAGGCTCACAGAATTAACAACAGGATCACTGCAAAAGTGGTCAGAGTTGTCGGTGACGAAATAGAAACACAAATCATGAGCACCCAGGAGGCTCTGAATCTGGCTGATTCATTTGAGCTTGATCTTGTAGAAATTTCTCCGAATGCTGACCCTCCTGTTTGTAAAATCGTTGATTATCAGAAGTTCCTTTATCAGCAAAAAAAGAAGCAGAAAGAGATCAAGGCCAAGGCAGCAAAGATTATAGTAAAAGAGATCAGGTTCGGACCTAATACTGATGATCATGATTACAACTTCAAACTGAAGCACGCGATAAGGTTTCTGGAAGAAGGGGCAAAAGTAAGAGCTTATGTTTTCTTTAAGGGACGCTCAATATTATTTAAGGAGAAAGGTGAGGTCCTGTTATTGCGTTTTGCAAACGATCTGGAAGAATACGGGAAGGTTGAACAGCTTCCTCGACTGGAAGGCAAAAGGATGATTATATCATTTTCGCCGAGAAAGAAGAAATAATTTTAAAACAAAAATAGATCATACTGAAATGCCAAAAATGAAGACTAATCCCGGTGCAAAGAAGAGATTTTCGCTGACGGGAACGGGAAAAATAAAACGGAAACATGCATTTAAAAGTCATATACTGACGAAGAAATCAACGAAACGTAAAAGGAATCTAACTTATTTTGGGTTGGTTGACAAAGCAGACAAGAAGAATGTAAAACTTCTGCTTGCCAGTAAATAATCTTTTAACCTATTGATTATTATAGCAATTAAGTATTAACAGGAATGCACAGCAGATAAGAGTCCCCCGGCTGGTGGAACGCTGACATTCAAAAAAAATGAATTATGCCCAGATCAGTAAATTCAGTAGCATCAAGAGCCAGGAGAAAAAAGGTTCTTAAGCAGACAAAAGGGAATTTCGGTTCACGAAAGAATGTATTTACAGTAGCTAAGAATACTCTTGACAAAGGATTAGGGTATGCATACCGTGACCGAAGGAGAAAGAAAGGAGCGTTCAGATCACTATGGATACAGAGGATCAACGCAGGAGTACGCCAGTACGATATGAATTATTCAGAGTTTATCGGTAAATTAGAAAAGAAAGGCATTGAGCTTAACAGAAAAACTCTTGCCGATCTTGCAATGAACCATCCTGAAGCATTTAAAGCTGTTGTGGAGAAGGTAAAATAACATCCTTCATAACATGACAAGAATAACAGCAGGGACGCGGCATGGCATGTCCCTACTTTATTTTCATAAACATCCTTTTGAACCTTATCTTCTTTATACCCTTCGCTTCCTTGTCAAGTGAAAGCCAGATAAACTTTGGTTTTCCAACAACATGATCTTCAGGAACAAATCCCCAGAATCTTGAATCAGCCGAATTGTGACGGTTATCCCCCATCATCCAGTAATAATCCATTTTAAAAGTATAACTGTCGGAAGGTGTATCATTAATATAAATGGTATTTCTGTCAACCCTTAAATCATTATCCTCATAAACGTCAATAATCCTCTCATATAAACAAAGATTGGAAGTATCAAGCATTACCGTAGATCCCTTTGATGGTATCCGGATGGGACCGTAATTATCTTCGTTCCAGCTCAAAACAGGGCTGTATGGGAAAATCCTGGGATCAAATGTCCCTTTTCTTGAAAACGCGGGATATATTTCTGTAACGTTCGTGAACTTTGAAATATTCTCAGAATTTTTTCTGGTCAGCGGTAAAATATAAGAAGATCCTGATATCATCGTTTGGTCAGCCCTTGAAATATTAAGACGTTCAAAGGCCTTTGGATTTATTGTAGTACCATTGGTATTCACCACATATGTGGTTTGCTGGGTTTCGTTCTCAGGAACGATTCTGCTGTTTACATATACAACTCCCGATCTGATCATTACCGAATCACCTGGTATTCCAATGCATCTTTTAACATAATTGTCACGCCGGTCAACAGGGCGGTAAATAATCTCAAATCGATCCCATACCTCTTTCCTGGCCATTTTAAGATAGTATTCCTTTGATCTTGGAATCTGGCTTCCATAACTATCCCTCTGCTGCATTTCTCTGGCATTCCGGCGAACAATTTCGTAATAACTTGTTTCTTGTTCCTCTACGACTACAGTATCTCCGGCAGGAAAATTAAAGACAATTGCGTCGTTGTTTTTAACTCTGCCAAATCCGATCAGCCTCTTATAAGGCCATTGAATAAGATTAGACCATGATTTTCCTTTAGTAAGGGGCATTGTGTGCTGAGTGAACGGGAAAGCTATCGGAGTGTTCGGCATCCGTGGACCATAAGCCAACTTACTTACAAACAGGTGATCTCCTATTAAAAGGGATTTTTCCATCGAACCTGTCGGGATCCGGTAATTCTGGAAAAGAAAGATGTTAATAAGTGTAACGGCAATCACAGCAAAGATCAGGGCATCGAGCCACTCAATTATTGCACTGTTCTTACCGGTCCTCTTTTTCCAGAAAGTCCAGTTAATCTTTTCTGAAATGTAAATATCATAGAGTAATGCAAGACCGATAAGGAACCAGTAGTTTCCAATCCATATCACAATCAGTATATAAATAATTGCCGCAATAGCAAATCTGATATTTTTCCTTGTAAAGAGTTCCGTCATAGGTATTGATTAAATATGTACCGGCAAAAGTAGAAATAATAATCAGAATCCAAGAACATCGTTCATTGTGAAGACTCCTTTTTTGTCGTGGATGAACTCAGCAGCCACCACTGCTCCCAGAGCCAATCCTTTCCGGCTCCTGGCTTCATGTCTCAGGATGATACTATCAACTTCTGAATCCCATGTTATTATATGTGTACCTGGCACACTGCCGGTCCTGATTGAACGCACTGAAATAAGGTTCTCAGTCTTATCATTTTCCGGAGACCATCCCTTATATTTCGGATTATTAACGGTTATGCCTCCTGCAAGAGTTATGGCTGTTCCACTTGGAGCATCAATCTTTCCTGTATGGTGGATCTCCTCTATTGAAGGAGAATATTCCATGAGTCGTGACATATATCTTGCCAGTTCGATGTTAAGTCTGAAAAGAATATTGACACCTATGCTGAAATTAGTTGAATGAAGGAAGGAAGAATTATTGATTCTGCAAACTTCAACAGCTTTTTCATAATCTGATAACCATCCGGTTGTACCTGAAACAACAGGTATTTTAAGACCAAGACATTTAACAATGTTATTAAAAGCAGTATCAGGAATTGAAAATTCCAGAGCTGCATCAATCCCTTTCAAATTTTTCCCGTTCAGGTCTTCTTTGTTGTTTTGATCAATAATCAGCCTGACAACATGACCGCGGTTCAGAGCCATTGCTTCAACTTCATGGCCCATTCGTCCGTAACCAATTATAGCAATATTCATATTTCTTTACTTTAACAAAACGGCAATAAATCTCTTTTCTCCCTCAATTTCAATGACAGAACCTCCTGAAATAAGTGTTTCATCTATCCATTCTCCTCTGGCGGTGTCAATCGATTTTAATTTAAAATCTCCTGCATGTTCACTGAGATTCAGTTTAACTCTGCCACCCTGGGCAAAATAGACAATATAGAAGGATCCTTCCTTAGCTGACAAATAAACTTCAATGTTTCCTTCTGGTTCAATCAGATCCATCCGGGGAAATATATCCCACATCTTAACAACAGTCTCTATTTTTCTGACCGATCTGATACAATTAATAGATATGCTGCTCAGTCCCAAACCTGATGGAGGGCGATGAAAACGTGATGATGCGAAGCCTCCTAAAACATTGCGGAAAAATGTATTTACAGCATGCTCGGTTGTGATACCCCTGTCAAGCCAGCTTCCCCTGTCACTTCCATATATTTTTGTACTGTTTACCGGTCTGGGATTCTCCTTAATATACTGAAAGACATGTTGAGCATTCTTCCAATTATCGGGTCCCGGTATCTGGCTGTTTTGAGATATGTCAATAAATCCGTACTTTTCAGGGTGGTCCATTGTCCTCTTATGGGTTTCGGATTTCACATCCCAGTTATCCCACATCTCGGTTATATAAATATCCTTTTCTTTTGAGTGCCTTTTAATATATTCAGCCCAGTAAGCTGACCACTCCTCTTTTCCGCTTGTCTCATTATCAATGCAATATAATATATTGTCGTAATTAAGTGAAATTGATAAAAGTTTATCAACAAACAATTGCTGATATTTCAGGATAATATTGTTATTGTCCAGTTCGGGGACAGAAAAAAAGAATGGCTGGAAATTCTGGCCGGGATGTAATGGGTAGATGCTGTCCAGACCTGACTCAGGAAAAGTGTAGTTTATATTGTTGGCGGGATTGAACGGATCGGTTTTCCACGGATCGCGAGAGTGGTCAAAACGGTCCCATATTTCTATCTGTACAATTATGTCGCGCTCCCTTGCCAGTCTCAGCAAATTTTCAAAACGGCCCCAGTACTCGGCGTTCCAGGTGTTGAGATCATATTTCCCACCGGCTGTAGTTCCAAAGGCATGCAGGTCTCCCGGATCCCTGTCGCTCATCGTGTTACGTATATAGTTTCCCCCCGCCTCTTTCAGACTGTCAAGATGTGTCAGCAGATTATCATTCTGAAACAGATTATCGTTATCGGTGGCTCCCATAAGAAGTACCGGCTTTCCTTTATATTGCCAGTAAGATCTATTCTTTACCCATGGCTTAATGTGCCTGTTACCTTTCCATGATGTGTTTGTCTGATAACAAGCAGTTACAGCAAGCAATGTAACAGCAATCAATAGTAAAGGCTTTCTCATTTTCAATCAATAGTAAATAAATTTATATGCAAATCCTTCCTGAATTTATATCTTTACTGCAACTTAACAAAAAATTGTTGAATCTGCCTTTCTAAATCATGAATAATCTTATTTTTCTATTATCAACTTCTTTAATGATATTGACAATAAACTGTAAAACTGGAGAAAAAGCTGACCTGGTTATTATTAACGGAAAAATTCTTACCATTGACAAAGCAAACCCGGCTGCCGAAGCTGTTGCTTTACAGGGGGAGCACATAATTGCTGTTGGTTCAACCAGAAGAATTAAAACCTTTATCAATGAAGGCAAGACTGCAGTGATTGATGCCAGCGGGAAACTGGTCATTCCAGGTTTTAACGATGCTCATGTACATTTCGGCCCTCTCGATCCTGATTACATTGAGTTAAGGTACACAACAGATCCCTCCGTCATTACTGAAAAAGTAAAGGCGCAGATTGCCAGGTCTAAACCCGGTGAGCTGATCAGAGGAGGACATTGGGAACATGAAATGTTCATCGACAGGCAATGGCCCACAAAGGAACTTATTGATCCTGTATCTCCGGATAACCCCGTTGTCCTCAGCCGGG
>DCVC01000228.1:0-600 GCA_002328625.1 Bacteroidales bacterium UBA2198 | reverse complement strand
TGAAAGAAGCCGTAACGGATATCTCCTTGCCCTTAAGGAAGCAAGGGAGTATGGTGTGACCAGCATACAGATCCCGGGGAACGCCAATTTTAAAATGTACGAACAACTAAAGGAAGAGGGCCTTCTTACAAGCAGGATAGACATCGGAAAACCTCTTACCGCTAATCCTGAGCTGCTTGAAAACTATCTCGGGAATGCTGCTGAATATCCCCCTGAAGATAACTGGATCAGGTTCGGCTACCTGAAAGCATTTATCGACGGAACAATAGGTTCAGGAACAGCCCTCATGTTCGAACCGTTTGCCGACAACCCCGCTTCAGCAGGACTGGCAATGATGCCGTATGAAGAATTTGAAGAAATGGTAATTGCCGCCGATAAGCTCGGCTTTCAGATCGGTGTACATTCCATTGGTGATAAGGGCAATAACTGGACTCTCAATGCTTTTGAAAAGGCACAGCAGGTCAATGGAAAAAGGGACAGCCGGCACAGGAGCGAACATGCTCAGACCCTGATTATGTCAGATATTCCCAGGTTTGCACAGCTTGGTGTTATACCCTCGATGCAGCCCACGCATTGTATAACGGATAAGAGGTTCTATGA
>DCVC01000297.1 GCA_002328625.1 Bacteroidales bacterium UBA2198 | reverse complement strand
ATAACTTTATATCCCAGCATTTCCGGGGTGATTATCTGTTCCGCACCGTTAAGAATATATTTGAATCCGCCGGTAAGCGAAACCTCATCATATCCATCGAGACTGTGTACAATTGCATAGCGGGTATCCAAGGTTTGCAGAAGGTAATTATACAAACGAGCCAGTTCCAGGCTGTATACTCCCATAAATTGTTTACGCGGCAAAGAAGGATTGACCAAAGGCCCCAGCATGTTAAAGAAGGTCTTGACCTTCAGAGCCCTGCGTACAGGCACCACGGTTTTCATGGCGGGATTGAAAATCGGGGCATGCAGAAAACAGACGCCGCTATGTTCAACCTCCCTTTTCAGTTTATCAGTTTCGACTGAGAATTTATATCCGAAATGTTCGAGAATATTGGATGATCCGCAGGCGGATGTAACTCCGTAATTACCATGCTTAGCCACCTTGATTCCTGCTCCGGCCAGAACAAACGTTGTCAGGGTGGATATGTTGAAAGTGTCTTTACCGTCTCCCCCGGTGCCGCATACATCAATGGTGTCAAACTCAGACAGATCGGCCCTTATGCAAAGGCTGAGCAGTGCATCCCTGAAGCCCGAGAGCTCTTCAACAGTAATGCTGCGCATCAGATAAACCGTGATAAAAGCCGCTATTTCAGGCTCTGAGTATCTGTTTCCTGCCATACTGGTCAGTACCTCCGCCGCTTCATGACGGTCAAGAGTTCCGTGATTGATAAGGTAATCGAGTATTTTATGCATTTTCAGGAGATTTTACTTGTTGAATATTTTCTAATCAGACTTTCATGCAGGAAGTTAATGTGAAGTTCTTTAGTCAGATATCAAGCCAATTCCTGATGATCTCATATCCATTTTCAGTAAGGACAGATTCCGGATGGAACTGAAGACCCCTTACATCATAATCCCTGTGGCTAATGCCCATAATGATCCCGTTTTCATCTTCACATGTTACAGTGAAACACTCAGGAAGATGTTTCCTTGATACTACCCATGAATGATAACGTCCGGCCATAATTATATGAGGGATATTTTTCAGGAGCGGGTCATCCAGATGCTTTATCCTTACCGGAGATGCGATGCCGTGATAAACACTGCTAAGGTTGAGAATCTTCCCGCCAAAGGCTTCGCAGATAGCCTGATGACCGAGACAAATGCCCAGAATACTCTTTGATGGTGCGTAATGTCTTATGACATCAAGGCAAATTCCGGCTTCGGACGGAATTCCCGGTCCGGGTGAGATAAGGATCTTTTTATATCTGTCCATAGCTTCAAGGGTGATTTCATCATTCCGGTATACATCGGGGCATATCCCTGTCAGCTTTTCGATTGCCTGCACCAGATTATAGGTGAATGAATCGTAATTGTCAATGACTATAATTCTTTTCATTTTATACCTCCTGCGATTTCAATAGCTTTTTCCAGGGCGCCTAGTTTGTGTGACACCTCATTAAGTTCACTGTTCTCATTCGATCCGGCTACAATCCCGGCGCCTGCACGGTAGTATAGTGTATTGCCCTTACTGAGGAAGGTTCTTATCATTATTGCATGATTTACCGTTCCCCTCAGGTCTATAAAGCCGATGGCACCTCCATAATAACCACGTCGCAGACTTTCGTACCTGTCGATCAACTTCATGGCCATATGCTTTGGTGCTCCCGACAGAGTACCTGCCGGGAAAGTCGAGGTAAGGACATCAGCTATGGACGATCCCTGCCTGAGATCACCCGATACCGATGAAACAAGGTGAATGACATGCGAGTAGAATTGAACCTCTCTCATGCTTTCAACTTTTACATTGGTGGCATACCTGCTAAGGTCGTTACGGGCAAGATCCACCAGCATAATATGTTCAGCATTCTCTTTCAGATCATAGGAGAGCCTCTCGGCAATCATCTTATCAGTCTCGTCATCGCCTGTCCTTCTGAAAGTGCCTGCGATGGGATTTATGTAAGCTTTACGGTTCATGATCTTGATCTGGGCTTCGGGTGAGGAACCAAAGATCTTGTAGTTGCCATAATCAAAAAAAAAGAGATAAGGAGAAGGGTTAACGGAACGTAATGCCCTGTAAACATTAAACTCATCACCGGTAAACTTCCGGGAGAATTGCCTCGAAAGGACGATCTGGAAAACATCTCCCCTGTAACAATGCTCCTTTCCCCTTGTGACCATCTCCCTGTACTGATCATCTGAAATGTCCTGTAACTTTTCCCCGGAAGTCCTGAACGGATAAACAGCATAATTCCTGTTGCTGAGAAGTGATGCCAGGGTATCTATCCCTGCCGGTTCTCCGTTAATCAGGTTCTCCGTAATCTGTAAAACATTCTGGAAGTGATTTATCGCAATGATATATCTGTAAAAGCTGTACTTCACATCAGGGATCTTATGCTCAAAAGATTCACAGGACTTTAATTTTATTTTCTCAAAATATTCCACGGCATCGTAGGATATATAGCCAAAAAGCCCATTTACATTAATATCTTCTCCTGAATTGGTAAGAATAAGTGATCCTGTAAATGATGCAAGCCTTGAACTGAAGGTGCTCCTGCCGCTAACAGGGGTAACGGTTTCTGATCCATCGGGGTACGTTTCTGTAATCATTCCGTTATCAGCCCCAAATGTCGCCAGGGGTTCAAGGCATATATAGGAAAAACTGTTCTCATTACCACGGTAATCAGAGCTCTCAAGAAGAATGGAGTTTGGATAGATATCCCTTATTTTAAGATAAATACTTACCGGAGTAATCGTATCAGCCAGTAATCTGAGAGATTTTGTATTGATATGGAATAGTTTCATTTGTAACTTTGTTATTCATATTAAAATAAAAACAGCCCGTCGGTGAGATCGACGGGCCGTTTTTAATATTTTCCAGTAAAATATACAAATAGCTAGTAGTCTCACACAATTAAGCTTATTCTGCTTAACCACCACCAATAGTTTGTATAAATTGATTTCATTTTTTAAATATCAACAGGGTGCAAAAATAAACATTGTTTCATATAAAACAAATTATTTCAGAAATAATTTACCTGTAAACTAAATAAGCCGGTTATTTTGACAAAATCAATTGATCCGGGTTGATCATATATTTTGACCTGGTCTGAATCATCAGATAAAATAGAAATAGAAAACCTGGTTCAAAGTCCCAGGCTATTGACTTCTGGATTTTTTATGTGTAATTTTATACTAAATTTTACTGCAATGAAGTACTCTTTAAAAGTTAATTACTTATGCCCTCATTGCCGGTCTTATTTAAGAGTCTGGAACAATATAATTTTTATAATCAAATCAGATCAAAGAGATCTGCAGGGCATCTTGTTATTAAATCCGGAACTGGGCAATTATGATTTGATCCACCATTCATCAATAGAATTTAAAGAGGGGGAGATGCTGGATTTTATGTGCCCTGTTTGCAGAGCTGATCTTACAGCCTTTGAACTACACAGGAATCTTGTCAGGATCATCATGACAGATGAAAATAATAAAGAATTTGATATCTATTTTTCAAAAATCTGTGGGGAACACTCCACTTTTCTGATTCATGATGAAGATATTGTAGAGAAATACGGAGAAGAAAGTTCAGTTTATGTAAATTATTTTATGTCAAGACTTAAAAAAAGAAAGCCAGATAAGGAAGGCTGAAATGTTACAAGCTTTTAACTTTATCTTATTAAACCCCTGTCTCTTAACTGATCTGGACTATACCATACAATTAATTCCGGACTAAAATACATAATTGATTCTGGATTGCATTGAGCAATCTATTCCTGACAAGGCTAAGTAACTTACAAAAGAAGAAATAGAAAACCTGGGTCAGAGTCCCGGATTGGATCTTAACAGGATAATATGCTGATATATAACTAGTAGAAATACATGTGAATCATTAAATGTGACCTATTTGTTTGTTTATAAACAGTGTTTTAAAAGGTTATTTTTTATATTTCTGTTATGTGGCATTACCTGTTTCAATACCTTGCCTGAAGATATTAGTAACTTTCAGCCAATCCTTACCTGTCATCGATCTGATTGTTAAGTGCGTTTTGAACTTGTTTTATCAGCAAAGCTAGACTGAAATGCCTGTGATTGTTTTATGAGCCGGCCCTTTTTTCTGATCCAATGGTTGGCTGAATGAATATAATGTCAAAGGGTATAAAAACAGCTGAATTCTCTGTCAATGCCATCATCTTCTGCAGACGGATCTGCAGTCCCGGCTCTAATATCAGTTAAAATAAACACGCGTTAAGATGTATGCAAATGCTACAAGGCAAAAAACCTGTCTGAGTAACTCCCACCCGGATGACCCTGGTGAGAAGGGTTAGTCAGGCCTGCCTGACTAACTTATTACCTTCAATATTGTCCGGGTTTTGTTTAATACTTGTTTTTTTTCTTCTCTTTCAGTATCTCTTTTGCCATCTTACCGAACTGTTTGTCCTTTTTTCTTTTCTCGGCCACAGTAGCTTGAAATCGACCCTGTTCTCTTAACATCTTTCTATAATTTTCAAGAGAGTCTTTGTCTAAAGTTCCATTTTGAAGAGCTTCAATAACAGCACAACCTTTTTCGCTAATATGATTACAATCAGGGAATTTACACTTCAGGGTAAGGTTGAAAATATCCTGGAAAGTAGCCTGGATTCCTACAATGTTGTCAGTCATACCGAGTTCTCTCATTCCGGGGGTATCAATAATTATTCCACCATTGTCAAGAATGAAGAGTTCTCTGTGTTCGGTAGCGTGTTTGCCTTTATTTGTGCTTTTACTTATTTCTTTAGTCTTAAGGATGTTCTCTTTTAAAAGGTGATTGATCAGGGTTGATTTCCCAACGCCAGATGACCCCACTATACAGTATGTCTTACCTTTTTGGATTAATTTGAGTATTTGATCAAGTCCTTTTTGTGTAATGTTGCTTATAAGAATGTATTTTATTTTCTTTTCCCGGATTTCAAGTTCCCTTATTGCTTTCCGGAGCTCTTCTTCAGAAGATAAGTCTATTTTACTGATAACCAGAATAGGCTCAATATTTGAAGAATAGCAAATAGACAAGTATCTTTCAAGTCTGTTAATATTGAAGTTGTTATCTATGGACTGCATTATGAAAGCATAGTCAACGTTTGTCGAAATAATCTGTTTTTCTCCGGTTTTTTCAACAGATTGTCTTTCCAGTATCGATTTTCTGGGAAGGATCTTATGTATCACTGCAAAATCTGAGTCATATGTGGTCATTACCACCCAATCACCCACTGCAGGGTAATCTGCTCTGGAATTTGCAGTGAATCTCAGGTTTCCGGTGATCTCTGCCTCGTATTGCCGGTCCCCGGTTGAGACTATATATCTTTCACGGTGCTCTTGCGTTACGCGCCCAATAGTGAAGCCTGAAAGATTCTGTTCTTTCAGGATGGCAGAAATCTCATTTGTTAGCCCGAGATCTTGTAGATTCATAGACTTCTATTCATTTATCTGCACTTGTCCTTTATATCAGCTCTGCTATCAGATCAAACGGGATGTTCTCCAATTTTATAAATCTTATGCAGCTTTTACCCATATCTGTACTGAGGTGGTCAAAGATGATTTCTCATTGAGCCATGGTTATTTATTGAAATCAGTGCCTGAATGCCACGTCAGTTACAAAAGTAACATTAACCGGATAAAAAAAATAAGTCAGAATATTATGATTATCTGTACCGGTACCTCCCATTGATTGCCCTGCGATTGCAAGGTCTGATTTTGCGGTTTTAACGCTGGGAGATCAATTAGTAAAAAAAATTAAATCAGGTGAATTATTTCAAATGCTGTGCGAAAGGAACAATACATAAAGATAGTAAAAAATCCTCAATTTTCAAATAGAGGCAGTAAGAATTATTGGTTTTTATTATTACAAGATGTATTTTTGATAAGAGAGCTTAGATATATGATAAAACAGTAATAACTGAGTCTTATATTCCTGATGAAAATCATTTAATAATTTTGTAAATATGAGAACCACGCGTAAAAAATTGATCTTTGGATTTAGAGCATTAGGACTTGTTTTAGTCCTGATGATAAGTGGCTGCACGAAAGATGATGATAATAATAACAATAACAATCTTTCTGACCAGAACGATGTTGACGGTAATGTTTACATCACAATTACCATTGGTACTCAGACATGGTTTAAAGAAAACCTGAAAACCACTAAATTGAACGACGGTACTGTAATTCCACTGACAACAGAAAATGCAGCCTGGAACAGTCTTAATTCACCGGGATACTGTTGGTATGCCAATGATGTTAATAATAAAAGTTCTTATGGAGCTTTATATAACTGGCATGCAGTAAATACAGGCAAACTTTGTCCTGGCGGATGGCATGTGGCCAGTGATAATGACTGGAAAAAGCTGGAAATGCAGCTTGGAATGAGCCAGAGTGTCGCCGATCAGGATGGATTCCGGGGAACCAATGAGGGAGGCAAGCTAAAGGAAACCGGAACTGTACACTGGAACAGTCCTAATGATGGAGCAACAAACAGCAGCAGTTTTACAGCCCTCCCGGGCGGTTGTCGTTATGCCAACGGAAGCTGGGGTGTAAAGGGTCTTCAGGGTTTCTGGTGGACATCAACGGAATTCGGTCCCTGGGATTCATGGTTGCGTCATCTGGTCGGAAATGGAACTGATATAAGCAGAACGACTTTCCCAAAAAACAGTGGCCTGTCTGTACGTTGTGTCAAGGACTGAATGGAGATATGCAAGAGTGCAGTGAAAAATTAAATGTTCAGGCATAAAAACTTATAATATGAAAAAGAAATTAGTGAAAGTTTCTAACATGATCATTGCTTTCCTGGCGTTAACGCCAGCTGTCTACAGCCAGTCAATAGGATTGGTTGACATAAGGCGTTCTGAGCAGGTTATTACCGTGGGAGGCCCCGGCGCTGATATTCCCGGCTTTACTTCGGAAGCGATACAGATAGCTCTTGATGCCATCAAAACAAGAGGAGGCGGAATTGTCAGACTGAATACGGGAGTTTATGACATCATAGGGCCCGTGCGGCTTTCAGATAATACCTCGCTGATAGGATCAGGCGAATCAACAATTCTGAAAAAGTGTGATGGATTCAAAACCAGTTTTATAATTGACGCGGATTGGGGGATGTTGAAAGCTGTTGTAAAAGACGTCAGCGGATTTAAGAAAGGGATGGGTATTCAGCTGTATGATGACAGGCATAATCAGGGATGGGATGTAACTACAGCTGTTATAACTGACATACAGGATAACGTAATTTATTTTGACAATAATACGGTCAACGACTATATTGCTTCATTGAACGGAACAATTTCAAACGGTTGCTCAATTATTGAAGCCGTTGGAGTTAAGAATGTTAAGATTGCGGACGTAGTTATTTACGGGAATAAGGACAAAAACCACTATATAAACGGATGCAGGGGAGGGGGTATTTATATACACAAATCGAAGGATTTCATTGTTGAAAATGTCAGGGTGAATGAATTCAACGGGGACTCGTTCAGCTGGCAGATAACTGAAAATATAACATTAAAAGGATGTGAGGCCTCTGATGGTGACGGACTGGGATATCATCCGGGTACCGGTTCAGACCGGTCGCTTGTCGAAAATTGTATAAGCCATGGCAATAGCGGGGATGGTATCTTTTTATGCTGGAGGGTGCAAAATGGTATTTTCAGGAATAATAAAATATTTGGAAACGGTGACAATGGTATTTCTATAGGCCATAAGGATACGGATAATCTTTTTGAGAACAACCATGTTTTTGAAAATAATCGTCATGGTGTTCTCTTCAGGAACGAGAATGAACAGAACAGCGGCCACAGAAATACTTTTATAAATAATACTATTGAAAACAATGGAATTGAGGCCGAATCGAGCGGCTTCCACATAGGTGGAGAAACCCGTGATATCAGCATTAGGGACAATATTATCCGCTCAACCGGAAAAGGGAACCAGACAATTGCTGTTTTTGTTGGCAAACGATCGTCAAATATAACATTAACAGGCAATAAGATCTCGGGATCAAAGGATATTATTTATGAAAAATAATTCGTTGCGGATTCTGGAAAATCCTGTATGATCGTAATCATTTTAAGTATCAACAAGGAAGATTTTTAATTGAAATGTTATGAAATATACTAAAATTTTTATCCTGAGTTTTCTTATCGGATCATGTTTATCAGCCTGTGAACGTAACAAGGAAGATTTTTCCGGGATTTATTGCATTAACATCCAGAATATGGAGATGAATATTATTCAGAACGGGAACAATATAACTTTCACAATGCAAAGTCAGATACTGGTCGATGGAACAGGAACCGTCAATGGGGATACTTTAAGGTTACATGCATTTACACAAGAGGCGGAAGATTTTATCAGCCTTCTCACTTTCTCCAAAGACAGGAAAAGCTTCTCGGGCCCTTTTCAGATAAGAGATGCCACAGATAAAATTACTCTGGAAGGGATACTGTTGGGCACAAAAGGAGAATGTATTAAATATGATATTGTCTCCAAAGGGATTCCGAAGTTTATCACGAAAGATTTTACCCAGTTAAGCAAAATTGAAAGGATTTCAAAGTTCCGGTCAGGGTTTGGACATAGCTTTACTGATGGATCGGAATCATGCCGAAACATGAAACACTATTACAATCCTTATTTAACTTATCGGATAAATGATAATGTCGAAATATATTCTCCTGTTACAGGAACTATTTTATCAGTCGTGAATGATGGACATGGTGCAAGCATTGGATTGAAAAACAAACAGATACAAATAAGACCTGATGATCAGAAAGCGTTTGTTATTGTTATTTTTCATTGTGATCCGGTTTCATCTTCAATTATAACCGGGAAGAAGGTACAGGAAGGTGAATTACTGGGTTATGCCAGGATGTACTATGATGATCTGAAACAATATGTTACCAGCTTTGATATTGCTGTCTGGGTAACTACTCCTTTGGGCCCAAGGCTTGTTCCATATTTCGACACACTCAAAGATGAGGTATTTAATAGTTATATTTCAAGAGGTGCTCTTACACGACAGGATTTTACCATCACAAAAGAATCGCGCGATGCCGATCCGCTGACATGTGACGGAGAATCATTTGTAACAAACGGTACAATAAACAATTGGGTAGACCTTAACTAGGATTCGGGATTATCCTTTGGATTATAAGCCGTTTGTAGATTTATTTTTCAGCAAAAACAAAATAGTATCTGGGATAAAACCTGCGTAATAAAGGCCTGATACCAAATAGCATATCATAAGATTTTATTGTTTTTGAATCAATGATTTTCCATCCTGTTCTGTCAAGAAGATGGTTAAATTGTCTTATTTCAAATTCGTGATAATGACAATTCAACTTATCATCTTCACTCCAGTATGATTGAGCAAACCACAGTCTTAACGGGACAGAAGCTATCAATTTGCCTTTTGACTCATTAAGTAAATTAAAGGGGGCAAACATATGCTCAAAAATCTCAAATGCTGTGATGACTTTATAATCAATTACAACCTTAAAATCAATGTCAAGATCCTGTCCGGTTGTGTTTATGATCTTAAACCCTTTTGATCTTAAAAAATCAGATAACGGATTGGTTGTACCCAGGTCAAGTATCTTCTCGTCTTTTCTGACATGTTTTTCAAGGAAGTTCAAAGTAATTTCATATCTGCGTTCCAGAGCGTTCATTATGCAAAGTATTTAATACCGTATCAAAATTAACAAATTTCAAAACCCTCCTCCAGGTGAAGTATCATGCTTTGTTCCTATTTATTTTATATTTTTGAACAGGTTAGCATTATTTTCATGAAAGAAAGGAACATAAACGGATTTGAACGTTATATCTCAGTTTTAAAAAGAGAAGCTGTGGATTTTCTGCCGAGGACTCCCATACTGATGCAATATGCAGCTGAATATATTAGTTCCGATTATGCTGCCTTCGCTTCCGATTATCGAGTACTTGTAAAGGCGAACCTGCAATGTGCAAAGGAATTCGGGATTGATCAGGTGAGTTGTATTTCGGATCCTTACAGGGAAACTCACGGATTTGGTTCTGAAGTCGAATACATGAAGAACGCTCCTCCGCGCAGCACTCATCCTCTTGAATACTCAAAGGATCTGTCAGCTCTTCAAAAGCCAGATCCTTTAACATCGGAACGTATGCTCGATCGAATTAAGGCAGTTAAGGAGTATAAAACTGCCGCTTATGGCAAATATTCAATCCTTGGATGGATCGAGGGACCGGCAGCTGAAGCAGCTGATCTCCGTGGAGTAACAACCTTCCTTATGGACCTCATGGATGATGATACCTTTGCTTCCGTCCTCATGGATCTCTGTGTCTGTACCGGGATTGAATTCGCACGGGCGCAGGTACTTGCCGGAGCAGACACAATAGGAATTGGTGATGCAATCGCCAGTCAGATTGACCCATACACATATGAGAAGCTGATACAGCCTATGGAGAAAAAGCTGATAAAAGCTGTTCAGGATATGGGTGCATATGTTAAATTGCATATCTGTGGTGACATAACACACCTGCTTCCGGGAATAGCTGACCTCGGGGTTGATATCCTCGATGTCGATCATATGGTATCACTGTCACATGTTCGTGAGGTTGTTGGTAAAAGGGTCGTGATAACGGGTAATCTCGATCCTGTAAGTATGGTACAAAAAGGGACCCCTTCTCAGATCAGGAACGCTTTACTGAACGCATATAAAGAAACAGGTAACCCGTATATGGTTAACGCCGGGTGTGAGATACCCTCAGGCACGCCTGTCGAAAATCTGAGAGCTCTGTGTGAACCTGTTGTATATTTACCCTGATTAACTGGTCTTGCTATGGAAAGCCACAAATCTTACACTCAGCGATATCCCTGAATCTCAAGGTTGGTCAGCCCTGCTGCTTTGGCATAGCTTATTGCAGCTGAGTACTCTTCACGTGTAATTCTACGGGAAATTTCAGGGTAATCAGTTGCCTTGTACATTGGAGTGTATTGCGACATGAGGTTAAGATAAGTGTCTTTTGGAAGATTATCCGCGATCCACTCAATAACCTGCCTTGTTCCGCTTACATTGTTCGGCATGACCAGATGACGTATCATCAATCCGCGGCGCATGATCCCTTCACCTGCCGGTTTTGCCGTTCCCACCTGACGATTCATTTCAAGTAAGGCACTCTTCGTAATCTCAGGATATGCCATTGCACCTGAAGAATACTTTGATGCCATCTGACCATCAGAATATTTGAAATCGGGTAAATAGATATCAACAATGCCGTCCAGAACCTTTAAAATCTCCACTCTTTCCCATCCGCACGTATTGTATACCAACGGTACTTTTAAGCCTCGCGAAGCTGCAATATCAACTGCAAGAAGTATATGCGGTGAATAATGAGTAGGAGTAACAAAATTTATATTCGGGCAACCGATCTTCTGCAATGACAACATCATATTTGCAAATCCCTCAATGCTTCTCGGGTTCCCTTCACCTCCCTGACTTATCTCCCAGTTAATGCAGAAAACACATCTCAATGAGCAGTGTGTTAAAAAAATGGTCCCGGAACCACCTCCTCCCACCAGGGGTCTCTCTTCTCCGAAGTGAGGATGAAAGGAGGATATTTCAAGCTGCGAATTTGCACCGCAAAACCCTCTTTCTCCTTTAAGCTTGTTAACCCAGCACATTCGTGGACAGAGCTC
>DCVC01000112.1 GCA_002328625.1 Bacteroidales bacterium UBA2198 | reverse complement strand
CTGAAAGATGGTTTTGTTTCGGTATCAAAGCCCAGTATCTTCGACTCAAGAAGTTTGGGAAATACATTCCTGAAAGAATTTATATCATCAACAAGAACAATTTCTCCTCTGAACCACGAAACGGTGTATTCCCTGAGTTCTTCTCCCGAGATGTTTTCAAGATATCTTATGTTATTAATCATCACTCCCGAAATCTTTTTGCCGCCGTGAAATAAACCAGTCTGATCTTCTTCTCTCATCAATTCTTTCATTCTCTTTCTTTGTATCTTCAATGATCTCACCGGAGTAAATAAACCTGTGAATGGCTCTGAGTGCGTTTGCAAGCTTCTGGCCCCAGAAATTCTCAAAATTTAACCTGCACTCCCAGACAGCATCGTTCATTACCTCGTTTGTTCCAGTCTGATAGAGCAGAATAAAGTCTTTAAGGTCCTGGTAAATATCGGCCATATTTTCTGCAAGACTTGAAACAACCGGTCCTTCCGAGTCATTTATTTTGTCATCAAATACTTCCAGGTAATCATTGGCAGTGCCAAATCTGGCTTTTAAAACATCGTGAATCCTTAACCAGTCTGGTTCTGTTACAAATTTTTCGTTGCCTCCTTCAAAAACGGGTTCAAGAGAAGGAAGCAGTGATGCCTTAAGATAAAGGAACGGAAGCAATCGCTGCAAGATCCTAAGTAACTCATCGCCTTTAAGCTCCGATGTGTGCTCCATATACTTACAATACTCGTTGGCAGCAGCTACAAATTCGACGACGTTTCTTGAATATACCGGATTTTTTTTACTATCCACCCGCTTTAGAACTTAAACCGCAAAATTAGACATTTTTCGATGTGAACAGCAAAATTAAATACCTTTCGCAGCAGGATAAAACCAGATATTATGCCATATCTTTACACAAAGTTATATCTGTGAAACACTATTTTAATTGAATACTCTGCCTGATGATATTGAATTGGTTAATAGGCTCCAAAAAGGTGATGTAGAAGCATTTGACCTGATTTATGACAAATATTCAGGAAAGCTTTATGCATTTGGTTTGAAGTACCTAAGATCAACATCTGAAACTGAAGAACTAGTTCAGTCGGTTTTTCTTAAACTATGGGAAAATCATAAGAACCTGAAAAAAGAATTATCATTCAAGTCATATCTCTTTACCATAGCTTACAATGATATCTGCAAGCTCTTTCGTAAGAAATATTATCTGCAAAAATTCATGAGTGAAATGCTGTCCGAAAATTCCGGGTCATCTTCTGAAACAGAGGGAGGAATAGATCTGCGCTCAACTTTGAACCGTATAGAGGATATTGTTGACATGCTTCCCGAAAGACATAAAGAAATATTCTGGAAAAGCAGGCGGGAAGGCAAAACAACAAAAGAGATTGCAGAAGAACTTAAGCTTTCGCCCGGAACCATTGACAACTACATATCAGCAGTTCTTAAAATCATCCGGGACCGGTTAAGAAATGAAGACTTGCCTTTACTGCTTTTCATTTCACTTTATTTGTTTTAATTCATTGTCTTATTACTCACTTCCGCTGCTACTTTAAGGGTGAATGATGATATTTCATATGTGATTTATTAAGGTAATAATTTTTCAATAATGGTAACTATAGAAAAATCTTCCGGGGTAAAAAATGAATTTTCCTTATGAGATTTATATCACTTGAGGATATAATCTAAACTAAGAGAAGAAATTGACGGGTTGAGGTTACTGTTATAATGAATCAATCTGCAAGGGTTTCATTGAAAACAGAAAAATAATAACTATAAAGATCTTGGTTGGAATTGGGATTCAGGTTAGTTAGAAGGGTGTGCAGACAGGTATTCGCAGGACTCATAAATGATGCTGCAATACCTGTCAGCTTTTTATCCTTTTTTTTATCCCTGGCTTTATCTTTCAACTTTTGTCTTTTATCTTTTACCTTCCAGTTTCCGCCACCCGACTTCTGACTTATTAGTAAAAACCTGATCAAACTGAAAAATATGACTTTTTCATGTGAGATTCACATTACTTGAGGATATATATAAAATAACTTAAGTATCATTTTTTTATTACAATTTTAAAATTACAATTTTGAAACAGGACGATTTTGATAAAATAGACCGCTACATTAAAGAAGAAGCTGACAAAAGCGAAAGAGAATATGTTGAATCGCTGTTTTTAGACGGGGAAAACAACCTGTACTTCCGCAATTGCATGAATAAAGACTGGGACCTGTTTCTGAGGGCTGCTGCTCCAACCAATGTTAATCTTAACCATCTCCTCGACAGAATTCATCATATTGTCAGAAAAAATGAAACTATAAAAAGCCAGGGACCTTTACGGAAGCTTATAAGGTATTATATGAAGGCTGCTGCGGTTTTGTTTTTACCTCTGATCATCGCCGGAGGCATTTTATCCGGAGTCCTGAGAGATCGTGCCGGGACTGTTACTGACCAGAGGGTGACTTCAACGATCTATGCTCCGATGGGATCAAGAGTTGCTTTTATTCTTCCCGACAGCACAACCGGGATGCTGAACAGCGGTTCTTATCTTACTTATTCCCTTCCTTTCAATAAAAAGCGGGAGTTAAAGCTAGAAGGTGAAGCCTGGTTCAAAGTGAAAAGGGATGAAGAAAACCCCTTTGAGGTCAGTGCCGGTAATTCAATGGTTAAAGTCCTTGGCACTAGTTTTAACTTAAGTGCTTATCCGGCAGAGAATTATGTTGAGGTGGTACTTCAGGAAGGCAAGGTGGAGTTCCAGGATACCAAAGAAAGTGCTGGTGTGTTATTGAGTCCATCTGAGCGGCTGGTGTGTCAAAATGATAAAATCAACAAATATGTAGTCGATCCTGCCAAATATAGCGCATGGACGAAAGGCAGGCTGGTTTTCAGGGGTGACCCGATGGATGAAGTGGCCAGAAGGATCGAGAGGTGGTATAATGTTAAGGTAATCATTGCCAACAAAGAACTTTTAAAATATTCATTCCGTGCCACATTTGAGGATGATACGCTAGAGGAGGTACTCCGATGCCTGGCACTGACTTCACCTATCAGCTATAAGATCTCTCCGGGGATTTTGTTGTCAGATGGGACTCACAAAAAAGAAGAAGTAACCATTTATAAAAGAAGAATATAACATATCCTGATCAATAACCCTTTAAATGCGAAACCATGAATACGATACACGGTCCTTAGCAAAGATTT
>DCVC01000134.1 GCA_002328625.1 Bacteroidales bacterium UBA2198 | reverse complement strand
TTTGGTTAACAGGTTTTTTGTTCGAAGCAGGTGGTGATCTTCAACTTGCTCTGTTTAAATCTGATCCACGGAACAGAGGAAAAGTTCTCGATAAAGGATTCTGGCGCTACACCCGTCATCCTAATTATTTTGGTGACACATCGGTCTGGTGGGGTTATGGATTTATTTGCATCGCTTCCGGCAGTTATTTACCGGTACTGGGATCTCTGCTCATGACTGTTCTGATTATTAAGGTTTCGGGCGTGACCCTCCTGGAAAAGACTCTGAAAGAACAGAAACCCGGATATAAAGAATACGTCGAAAAGACCAGTACATTCATACCCTGGTTTCCGAAAAAACAGAAGCGCTTCTTCTGAAAATTCTTAAAACAAATGATCCTTAAGATTCTTTTGATGTAGTAAAATTTATAATGTAGCTTTTTGGAATACTATGACACAATAAGGGATGGGGCGAAACTAAACCTGTCGGCCCGAATAATACTGCCGGAAGAAAGGCAGCAAGCCGGAGGGTGGAATTTGTTAAGAATTGATCTCTGTCCGGTAATTCAGGGAGTAAGATATTAGTCAGTTTTTTAGTAACTTGGCAGAATAAAGGATTGATACTAATTTCCGTATGCAATGCCAAAGCTGCCTCTAATATTTATCTGTTTCCTCCTGATTCTTTCTTTAACAGAAAATAACCTATTACTTTCTCAGGAAGCTCCCGATACAGCTTCCATCAACAACCGGACCCTTAATGCATTCATTAATGCAAGGAGAAATCCCGATATGGTCATACCGGTTGCGCTTAAAGCTCTGTCTGAATCGCGGACAACAGGATACAGCAAAGGAATTGCCGATGCTTCACTTGCTCTGGGATTTGCATATTTTACAAAATACAGGACTGACAGTGCATTATATTATAATATGCAGGCATACGACCTCTACCGGGAAATGAATAACCCCAGGGGGAAAGCACGTGCCTGTTATGGGTTAGCTTATGTTTTCAGCCTGAAAAGCGACCTGCAGGAATCTGAAAGGTATGCGGCCCTGAGTCTTAATTTCTTTGAAGAGGCAGGTGACAGCAGGGGAATGATAAACGCCTACAATGTGCTTAACTACCTGGCAAGGCAACAGAAGGACCTGAAAAAAGCCAGCGGTCTGATCAGGCAGGCCGTCGAGATCGCCCGTTCAGTCAATGATTCGTTAGCCCTTGCCGATGCACTGAACAGCCTGGCTATTATCTACAGGGATATGGCACTTTTCAGCCAGGCTATTGATACATATTTCGAAGCGTTGAGGATATGGGAGCTTAAAAAAGATACCAACGGCATGGCAATCGGATATGGAAGTATCGGTCTTATGTATTATCATCAGAAAAACTGGGATAAATCACTGGAATTTAACCTTAAGAAGCTTCCTGTATCGCTGGCCGCAGGAGATTTGTGGGAGGCAGGTAAAACATATAATTCCATAGCACAGGTTTATAATTCAACCGGCCGCTACGACACTGCACTTATATATCTCCGTAAAAGCCTGCAGCTGAATAAACAAATGGATTACCCCTCAGCCATTGCTTCTTCTTACCACAACATTGCATCAACACTTCTGCACCTTTCCCGGATCGACTCCGCCTTTTGGTATATTACCCGTGCAGTAAACATGGCAACCGAAATCAAGGATCAGAACATTGTTGATTATTACATCACACTCGCCAACGTATTACAGACAAAGAAACAATATCATGAGGCTTTGCAAAATACTCTGAAGGCATATGAACTGGCAAGAACGCGGAGACTTCCATTGACTCTTTCCGATGCCTCATTGCTTCTGAGTGAAATATACCGGAAGATCAACCGTAAGGATATAGCTTACGGCTATCTGAAGGAACACATGCAACTGAGGGACAGCATAACCAATGATGAATTCCTGAAGCAGGTAACACGCCTCGAGATAGAGTATGATTTTGATAAAAAGCAGAGAGAGGCCGAATATGCGCGCACCAGAGAAAGAATAATAGCAGAGAACAGTATCAGGCAACATAAAATGTACCTCAGGGGACTGGCAGTTCTGCTTGCACTCGGAGCCGTCATTACCCTTCTTTACCTACGTCACAACCGCCTGCGCGCACTCTATTCCCGGATCGACCTCGAACAGAGACTGCTCAGGGCTCAGATGAATCCTCATTTTATCTTCAATTCACTCTGCGCCGTACAGGATTTGATTCTGGCCGGCAAACCGGATAAAGCGAACAGATTCCTTACCAAGATAGCCAGACTGATGAGGAATATCCTTGAAAATTCCAGGGAGGAATTTATCACTCTCGAAAAGGAGATTGAAACTATCAGACTCTATCTCGATGTGCAGCAGCTCAGGTTTGAATCGGGATTTGAGTACAAGATCGATATAGATGAAACTATCGACCCTGAGAATTATTCCATTCCTCCGATGTTTACCCAGCCTTGTGTGGAAAATTCAATTGAACACGGGCTTCTGCCTCTTAGAAAAAGGGGACGGCTCAATATCTCGTACAGCCTCAGCAATGGTGTAATGAAACTGGAAGTAACTGATAACGGGGTAGGCCGGAAAGAAGCCGAAGCAAAAAGTGCTGAAACCCGAAAAAAGCAATCCATTTCAACAAAACTGACTACTGAAAGGCTGGAACACTTCAGGAAAACACTGAAGGAAAAGAGTATAGCCTTCGAAATCATCGATCTTTATGAAGAAGACCGGGTTGCAGGAACAAAAGTTGTTATGATGCTTCCATATAAAAAGATCTTTGCCTGACACCGGTATATACAAAAAAATCTAATTACCCGTTTTCTTATAGAATTAGTGTTGTGACCAAAATAACGTCTTTGTCAAAGGTACAAAGCAGTTAATTTGAATTATAAAATGAATGCAATTATTGTTGATGATGAAATGAAAGTAAGGAATGCCATTAAGGCATTACTTACTGATCAGTTCCCTGACATAAATATTGTTTCATCTGCCGGCTCCGTTGAAGAGGGTTATAGAGTTATTATAAAGAATAAACCCGATCTGTTGTTTCTCGATATTGAGCTTCCCGATGGTAATGGCTTTGAGCTTCTAAAGAAAATTCCGCGGATTGATTTTAAAGTGATCTTCGTAACAGGTCATCAGGAGTACGCCATCGACGCAATTAAAGTAAGCGCCCTCGACTATGTTTTAAAGCCTATCGACACTGATGAACTCTGCCGTGCTGTTGAAAAGGCACGGGCGTTAATTAACTATGAAGAACAGCAGCTTAAATTTCAGGCGCTTAGTGAAAATCTTCAAAGCAGAAAAAAGCTGAAAAGAATTATTTTATCCACAGCTGATCATCTTCAGCTCGTATCAGTATCCGATATAATTCGCGCCGAAGCCGACAGTAATTACACCATCTTCTGGCTTTCAGGAGGGCGGCGCATTTTGGTTTCACGGACCATAAAAGAATTTGATATACTTCTTTCGAACTCAGGAATGATGCGCGTCCATCAATCGCACATGGTCAACCTGAGCCATATAGACAGGTTTATAAAAAAAGACGGGGGATACCTTCAAATGAAAGAGGGTACAAAAATCCCCGTTTCACCAAATCTTAAGAAACAGGTGCTGAAGGCCATCCGGGATCATATGTACGAATAAAAAAGGCTCAGAGCTCAGGGCTCAGGGTGAAGGGCGAAGAGCTCTTGCCCCCCGCCCTCTGCCCTCCGCTCTCCGCTCTCCGCTAAAATTCCTCCGATACTAATCCAAACCCCCTCTTTGCTCATTTGCTCTTGAATCTTCTTTTATTATGGCATAAATTAAGGCAAAAATCCATAATGCTATGAAAAAGTTATTAATTATTACGGTCTTCATTACCACTTTGTCATTTCTGTTAACTGATATGAATGCTCAGGTAAAAGTTGATGTCAAGGGTAAGGTGAATGAGGAGGCAGACTATCGTGCCAACAGGACAACCGACAATGCAATAGATGCCGGATTTGATAAAGTTGAGCAGGGTATTAAGGGGATCTTTAAGAAGAAAGACAAAAAAGATACCTCCCGGTATAAAGATTCTGAAGCATCAGTAAAAGAAGAAAACAGGGCTTCAGGCAAGCAATCCGCAGAATCTAAAGCCAGTAAGGAAGATCCCCCGACGCTCTCATGGAGCAAATATGACTTTGTTCCGGGTGATAAGGTTATCTTTGAAGACAATCTGACAGGTGAGAAGAACGGTGAATTCCCGTCACGGTGGGACCTGAAGGAAGGGACCGTGGAATGTGCCGTACTGGATGGTGAAAATGTTATTATGTTCAGGCAATACGGGTCTACAATCATACCTTACATGAAGAACCCGGAGTCTGACTATCTGCCTGACATTTTCACCGTTGAGTTTGATGCATATATTCCTCATGACCATTTTCAGGTCTTGTTTTATGATGAGAAGAACCAGGCTGCACTTCGGGGAGGCAACGAGAAATTATATATCATGGGAGACGGGATGGAACTGGGGCCTGCAGAAAGCAACCTTCCCGGGAAAGCAAATCTCGAAAAGAGCTGGATGCACATCGCAATAGCCTACACCAGCGGAAAGATGAAAGCTTACATCAATGAAACAAGGCTGATCAACATCCCTCATCTTGGCATTAATCCCACGGGAATATCTATCAGGGCGTTGCATGCAGGCGATGAATCCCATTACTTTATTAAAAACATAAGGATAGCCGAGGGGGGTGTAAGCTATTACGACCGCTTCCTGCAGGATGGTAAGATCATTGCCAACGGTATCCGGTTCGACGTGAACAAGGCAACCCTCAAACCTGAATCAATGGGTATTATTAATGAGATAGCCGCTCTCATGAAACAGTATCCCGAGATCAGGTTCAGTGTCGAGGGGCATACCGACAGCGATGGTGACGATGCTTTCAACAAGACCCTCTCTGAACAACGTGCGCAGACAGTTGCCGGTGCCCTGACAAGACTCGGGATAGCTTCCGACCGCCTCACATCAATGGGATGGGGCGAAAGCAAGCCCATCGACAGCAATGGTACCCCCGAAGGGAAGGCAAACAACCGCAGGGTGGAGTTCGTGAAGATGTAATCAATAATGCCAATATTAACTGACACTCAAATGGTTATAGCAATAAAAGAAGAATGAATCTCTTTCTTTTAACTTTTAATATCAGTAAAATGATAAAAAGAATTCTTTGTGGTCTCATAACTTTCTTAATCTTCTTTACTACAGGTGCATTATCACAGAGCGGAAATTGTCCAAAGATAAGGGTCGGAGTAAAAATTGAAGAAGTCTATACCGAGGTTTTTGATCATTTAAATAAAGACTATTCTACAGATAAACACAGGGCAGTATGGCTTGCAGAACTGGGAGAAAAACTTATGGAGAGCCTGAGAAATAATTCTCCCGAGATCGAATTCATTTATCTGCCAGCGAGTCCGGACACCGATTATGATTATTTATTCAAGACCCTTATTGCCCTTATCGGGGGTGGTGCAAACATCGAAGTCGCCCCGGAACAGACTATTATTGAGGGAGATAATGTTCTGACCGTGCCACCGCTCTACCGGAGCGAATATATTAACTACCTGGTATTATCATCTCTGATCGTTAATTCAAATTGTTATCCAAGCCGCCGATATATACTTAAAATTGAGAAATACCAGAACAGGGATATCAACCTGGCAATTACAGGTAATGTTGTTCAGTTCTGGAGATTGATAAATATCATTGAGGCAAGGGAAAATGAAAGGCCTGTTCCACCAAGGGAACCCGGTGTTGAGACCAGACTTGAAAAAGAGTATCTGTCTCCTCTGTTTGAAGAGACGAGAAAAATGAAAATCTATGAAAAGGTCATAAGCTGTAATGGCGTTCCGGCTTATTTCACACATGATCACAGCCAGCCGGTAAAATTTCCTGATAAGACAGATAGAGGCGATATTAAACCGGCTGATAACTGTAAATGTTATATCAGCGGTGGCGGAGTCCAGTATATTCT
>DCVC01000140.1:727-31652 GCA_002328625.1 Bacteroidales bacterium UBA2198 | reverse complement strand
ACACAACACCTTCAAGTACATTATATTCATCCACAACAGGAAACAAATTTCTTTTTGACCTTGATATGATTTTGACAAGATCACCAAGCTTGTCTGCAGGTCTTATCGTAATCAGATCCGTTTCAATATCCTTTTTCCAGTCCATAACAGTCAATACTGCCTTGTCCTTATCGTGAGTTATAAGTTCTCTTCGCTTTGCCAGCTCAATATGGTATATTGAATGACGCTCAAAACTTCTTGTAGTAATAAACGCAACTGTTGATGTTATTATAAGTGGTATCAGGAGATCATACCCTCCTGTAATTTCGGCAATCAGAAATATTGAGGTGAGAGGAGCATGCATTACTCCTGCCATCATTCCAGCCATGCCAACGAGAACAAACCTGTTATCAGGTAAATCAACATCCGTAAACCTGCGTAAAATATTCGCAACAAGGAATCCATTTACACCTCCTATAAACAAAGTTGGAGCAAATATTCCTCCAACCCCTCCGGCTCCGTTAGTTGAACTTGTGGCAATCACCTTGATCATCACAAGAGAGAACAGGAAAAGAATAAAAATCAGGTAATTATCTGCCATTCCGGCAAAGAGGCTGCTGCTCAAAACCTGATCTATATCTCCCTGAAGAAGAGACATTATTGTGCCATACCCCTCACCATAAAAGGGAGGAAACAGATAGATCAAAACTCCAAGGATGATCCCCCCGATCAACAATCTGATAAAAATATTCCTGATTTTCTCAAACCTGCCTTCAATAAAGAGTGTCATTTTAGAGAAATAGAGCGAGACCAGCCCTGAGATAACACCAAGTACTAGATACCATGGAATAGTGCGAATATTAAATGCTTCCGTCAGAGTAAAAGAGAAAAGCACCTTGTCGCCCATAAGGAAATAAGTTACAGTGGCAGCCGTGACTGATGAAATCAGGAGAGGAACGATTGATGAAATGGTCAGGTCGAGCATCAGGATTTCAAGAGTAAAGATGATACCCGCTATCGGGGCTTTGAAAATGCCTGCTACCGCTCCCGCGGCACCGCATCCGATAAGCAGGGTAATGTTACGGTAATTTAGTTTGAAGAGTCTTCCAATACCTGAGCCTATAGATGAACCTGTAAGTACTATCGGGGCTTCAGCTCCAACCGAACCTCCGAAACCTATGGTTAAAGTACTTGCCACTATTGATGTCCATGTATTGTGCAATTTCAAGCGGCTCTTTTTCTTTGATATTGCATACAAAACCCTGCTTATGCCGTGACCAATATTGTCTCTGACAATGTATTTAACGAAAAGTAATGTTAACATCATTCCGATAACCGGATATGCAAGGTAAAAGTAACTGCCTGAATCTCTGGTTATACCCTCGGTAAGCAGCCTATTTATATAATGGATTGAATTTTTAAGTATAATGGCAGCCAATGCACTTAGAAGACCAACCAGAAGACTTAAAATGTATATTAATCTGGTCTGATCAAATAATACCAGGGGAGTGGTAAAAACCTTTTTGAGAAACCGGTTTTTAAACATACCCTGCAAATATAAAAACAATATAAGAGCTTCACTGTTTTTTCTTAAGTTTGTCTTTTTGCAAAAAGCATATGGATAAATGATACACTTCACACGCTTTGTTCTGGATAATGGTTTGCGGGTACTCATTCATCAGGACAAATCCACCCCTATTGTAGCGATGAACATACTATATGATGTTGGCTCCAGGGATGAAGATCCGGAGCTGACCGGGCTCGCCCATTTGTTCGAGCATCTAATGTTTGGAGGATCCGTAAATATTCCTGAATTTGATCAGCCTTTGCAGCATGCCGGTGGGGAAAGCAATGCATTCACCAATAATGATATTACAGATTATTATCTTTCTCTTCCTGCTGAAAATATCGAAACTGGTCTCTGGCTCGAATCAGACAGGATGCTTGAACTCGATCTTTCACAAAAGAACCTTAATGTTCAAAAAAATGTTGTTGCAGAAGAATTCAGTCAGAGATATCTCAATCAGCCTTACGGGGATGTAATGCTTATTCTAAGACCACTTGCCTACAAGGTTCATCCTTACCGCTGGCCCACAATTGGAAAAGAGATCTCCCATATCTCCAAGATCCATCTTGACCAGGCAAAGGATTTCTTCTTTTCACATTACGCTCCTAATAATGCTATAATTGCTCTTACCGGAAATATCACCCCTGATACAGCAATCAAAATGGTTACAAAGTGGTTCGGTCCTGTTGAAAAAAGGAAAATAAAGAAGAGAATCCTTCCGTTGGAGCCGCAACAGTGTGATGAGAGATCTATGGCGATAGAAAAGGATGTCCCTGCGTCTGCTCTTTATAAGGCCTGGCATGCCTGCCCGCGTAAAAGTGAAGACTTTTATACTCTCGATCTTTTAACTGATATTCTTGCAGGCGGAGAATCCGGAAGACTCTATACAAAGCTTGTTAAGGAGAAAGGTCTTTTCAGTGACATAACTGCCTATTTAACCTCTGACATTGACCCCGGCCTTATTATTCTTCATGGTAAACTCATGAAAGATATCGACATCTTTCATGCCGAAAAAGCTGTAAATGAGATTATTGATGAATTAAAAACCAAGGCTTCAAATATAGAAGAGATGGAAAAAGTAAAAAACAAATTTGAATCCTCCGTGGTTCTATCCAATACCAGCATCCTTAATAAAGCAATGAACCTTTCGTTTTACGAGCTCCTTGGAGATCCGCAATTGATTAACTCAGAAGTTGACTTGTATAGAAGTGTAAGTAAGAAGATGGTGATGGAAGCAGCCGAAACTTATCTTGCTAATACCAGTTGCAGCACCTTGTACTATATTTCTGCCAGAAACAGTTAATCATGAGTAGACTGAAACATTTGCAGCCTCCTGTCTTTCCGGTAACAATGGGAGCGTTACCGGAAGTTGAAGTGAATTACCTCAGTAATAATATTCCTGTTTATCTTATTGAAGCAGGGACAGAAGAAATAATGCGGATCGAATTTCTTTTTAAAGCAGCCGGGCAGATTAATGAGTATATTCCCTTGCTTTCAACCACTACCAACTTAATGCTTTCAGAAGGCTCATTAAAATATAATTCAGAGGAATTAAACAGGATTCTGGATTATTACGGCGTTTTCCTTAACCTGTCTGCAGAAAAGGACTCGGCCGGAGCAGTATTCTTTTTTCTGAACAAACACATTGAGAGGATTCTTGAACTTAGCAGAGAGATTATTTTCCGGCCTCTCTTCGAATCAAAAGAGCTGGATATCCTGATGAAAAAACGCCTTCGCTGGTATCTGGTCAGTCGTGAAAAAGTACAAAACCTGGCAACAGATCAGTTTTTCGAATCTGTTTTTGGAAAACATCACCCATACGGAAGAAAAGTACTTGACTCTGATTTTGAATGTATTACTTCTGCCATGCTTATGGATTTTCATTTAAAGCGTTATACCTCTGAGAATATGGCTATTATTATTTCAGGAAGAATACATAAAAACAGCATGATGCTTATGGATCGGTTTTTCGGTGATCTTCGCCCATGTAAAATATATATTGAGGATACTGAAAATCATTTAAGGGGCGGAGCCCGGAAAAAAATCAAGATTGAAAAACCTGGAAGACTCCAATCTGCAATTAAGATAGGCTCGTCAACAATAAACAAACGGCATCCTGATTATCCCGGATTGAAAATTGTCAATACTATACTTGGCGGATATTTCGGATCAAGATTAATGAGAAATATCAGGGAGGAGAAAGGATATACCTATGGTATTTCATCATCTGTTTCTTCCCTCGACCTTGCAGGATTTAAAGTGATTTCGACTGAGGTTGGAAGAGAAAATACACAGAATGCAATTGACGAAATTTACAGGGAAATAAAAAATCTTCAAACAGAATCTGTTGAAAAAGAAGAACTGTCAGTTGTAAAGAACTATATGACAGGTGAATTGGTTCGTATGTTCGATGGTCCTTTTGCCCTTGCAGAGAGCTTCAAAACTGTCTGGGAATTTGGCCTTGATTACAGTTATTATTATAAACTTTCTGATAAAATAAAATCAATCACACCTGACGAAATAAGAGAACTTGCCCGAACGTATTACAATATTGAAGAACTTTATGAAATTGTTGCCGGATGATAAAGAGATACCTGTCAGGAACGTTGGCAATTTTAATGGTAAATTTCATTCCAGGATTATGTCAGGAAGATAAAGATCCGCCTGCCTCACCGGTTTTTAACCGGGTGACTGTTGATCATGCAACAGGGAACACAGAGCTTTTCTGGTCCTTAAGCGTATCACCTGATGTTGCCGGTTATATTGTTTACCTGTACCAGAACGGAGAAGGTTATGTATTGGATACTATATATAATCCGGCAGCAACAAATTATGTCCATTACAGTTCCGGATCTTCATATTTCAGTGAATCATTTGTGGTTGCAGCAATTGATAGTTCGGGAAATGTAAGCCCTTTGTCAAATGAGCTGCGTACAATATTTGCAAGCACCCAGATTGACACATGTAATAATAAGATTCTCATAAGCTGGAATAAGTATTTTTCCATTCCTGTCAAAGTTACGGGTTATACAGTTAACGTATCTATAAATGGAAGCGGTTATTTTCAGGCCGGTATAGTCTCCGGAGAAACAAATAGTTTTGATTATCAAAATTTTACATCTGATGTTGAATATTGTTTTGTAGTAAGAGCTATTCTTGAAAACAATCAGTCTTCAGGGTCTAACAAATCCTGTACAAGAGCAAGAATCCTGAGGCCGCCACAATGGATCAATGCCGATTTTGCAACAATTACCAATACAGGAGATAAGATCTTTCTATCTTTCACTTATGACCCTTCATCCGAAATAAACCTTTTCAGGCTTGAGAGAAAAAGCGGAACCTCGGATGGCTTTCAGTGGATTGCGCACGATTATGGTTCCAATGGCTGGTTTGTTTATACAGATGAGAAGGCTGACGTACTGACAACCAACTATTACAGACTATCAGCCATCAATAATTGCAATTTGCCGGTCGTTACTTCCAACATTGCATCGAATATGGTTCTTACTTTGGGCACTATGGGAGATGAGATAAAACTGCAATGGCCTTCATATAAAGAATGGCTAGGGGATATAGCTTCCTATACCTTGTTCATGAACACTGGCAGAGGGTATTTTGAAATTGCATATCTTCTGCCATCAGATACAGCGTACACATTGAATTACAAAGATATAATGTATGATATCAGGAAAGAAAAGGTCTGTTTTTTAGTTACCGCCAGGGAAGGCCATAATAATCCATTTGGCATCGAAGGGGTCAGCCGTTCAAACGAAGCCTGCTTTGATATACTTGAAAATATTACAGTCCCAAATCTCTTTACACCGGATGGTGATCTCATAAACGACCTGTTCAGACCGGTACTTTCTTTCACACCAACAAGTTACCATCTCTTAATTACCAACAGGCATGGAATTATATTTTTTGATACCAATGATCCACTGGAAGCCTGGGATGGATACAGGAACGGGGCTCCCGTTCCACAGGACGTTTACCTTTGGTTCCTTAGAGCCGGAACTCCTTCAGGAAAAGAAATATCAAGAACAGGTACAGTTACACTCTACAGAAGCAGAAAATAAAATCATCCCTTTAGCCAGGGTTTAGACAACTACTTTAGCTGAATAAAATTATCTTTGTATTCAGCAGATAAGTGTGTATCAATTTTTATGGGCAACAAAGATTTTTTTGATGATGAAGACATAAAACATATTCAGGATGAATATGATTCCCTTGTAAATAATCTCCTCAGGTGCAATAAACCTGGTGACAGGGAGATGATTGACAAGGCATTCAGAATCGCAAATGAGGCTCACTGGAATATGCGAAGGAAATCAGGGGAGCCGTATATTCTTCATCCTATTGCTGTTGCCAAGATTGTAAATCAGGAGATCGGCCTGGGAGCCAAATCTATTACAACTGCTTTGCTTCATGATGTTGTTGAAGATACCGATTATTCTCTTGAAAATGTCAAAAGGGATTTTGATCCCAAAATTGCTTCTCTGATTGATGGCCTGACAAAAATATCAAGTACTTACAATAAGGAGCATTCTTCTTCCCTTCAGGCTGAGAACTTCAGAAAAATGCTTTTGACCATTTCCGACGATCTCAGAGTGATCCTCATTAAAATAGCAGATCGTCTTCACAATATGAGAACTCTTGACTCTATGCCGGAGAACAAGAAAATGAAGATTGCGGGAGAGACGATCTTCCTATATGCTCCCCTGGCAAACAGAATCGGATTATATGCAATAAAAAGTGAACTCGAAGATCTTAGTTTCAGATACAGGCAACCGGCAATATATGATGAGATATTAACCAAACTTAAACACAGTGAGAAAAAGTATATAGCACTGATTAATAAATTCAGCCTTCCCATCATTGATAAGCTCACCAACTCGGGATTGACATTTGACATTAGTGGACGACCGAAATCTATCTTTTCCATCTGGAAAAAAATGCAATCTAAAAATGTCCCGTTTGAGGAAATTTTTGATGTCCTTGCAGTAAGAATAGTATTTGAGCCCATTCCCGGAATTCCTGAAAAGACAACGTGCTGGAATATTTACTCAACGATTACTGATATCTATCTTCCCAAACCCGACAGGCTAAGGGACTGGGTGAGCAGACCAAAGCCTAACGGCTATGAAGCTCTGCATCTTACCGTAATGGGTCCTGAGGGTAAATGGATTGAGGTCCAGATACGCAGTAAAAGGATGGATGAAATTGCTGAAAGAGGTTATGCAGCACACTACAAATATAAAGGAGATAACTCCCCTGAAACTGAGCTGGATAAATGGATTAAAAAGATCCGGACGATGCTCGAGAATCCGACCGAAAATCCGATCGAATTTCTTGATGAGTTTAAACTGAATCTCTTTTCCTCAGAAATAATGGTATTCACTCCCAAGGGCACACTTATTAGTCTTCCAAAAGGTGCATCTGCTCTTGATTTTGCTTACGAGATCCACACTGAAATAGGGAATAAAGCGATAGGAGCAAAAATAAACTACAAACTTAACCCTATTAATGCGACCCTGATGAGTGGTGACCAGGTGGAAATTATAACTTCTGATATTGCAAAGCCTGAAAAGGAATGGCTGTCATTTGTTTCTACATCAAAGGCAAAAGAAGCCATCAAAAATAAACTGAAATCTGAATCAACCGACCGGATACAAAAAGGAATGGAGATACTTGAAACACGATTAAATGAACTTGGAGTAATTCCGAATTCTGAAATTCTTAAGAAAATTATGTTCTCCTATGATGTTCTGAACAAAGATGAACTCTATTCAGGAATCGAATTGGGAATTATTAAGCTGGATAACCTTAAGAAAATCATAAAGAAGGATGCATCCAAAAATGTCATGAAATATTGGGAGCTTAAGCTTCTTGGATCAAAAAAGGGTAAGAAAGAGGAAGAGGTTCAACAGGAAAAAAATGATCTTAATGCACCATTTCTCCTGAGAGAAAATGTGGAAAATGCAGAACAGTCATATGAGATAGCAAAATGCTGTAATCCGATACCGGGAGATGAAGTTACAGGGTACCGTTCACCCGAAGGACCCATAATTATTCATAAACCCAAGTGCCCCGTTGCAATACGAATTATGTCAAATGAGGGAAACAGGATAATTGCCGTCAAATGGGCAATACATAAGCTGGTCTCCTTCCTGGCAAGGATTCGAATGACCGGAGTTGACAGAATCGGACTGGTAAATGAAATAACCAACATAATCTCATCCGAATTAAAAGTCAACATGACCAGTATTAATATCAGTGTTCGCGATGGGATTTTTGAAGGCACAATCGATGTTTATATTCATCATACAAAGGATCTTAATAACCTGATCTTAAAAATATCCAATATTAAAGGGATAGAAACAGTAAACCGCGTGGAGGATTTTTCAGAATAATACAGGGGCAATCTTCAACTATTAATATGTAGCAAAAATTGCATATTTTTGTCTTTATCTTAACTTAGTCCACATATGATTAATGACAATACAAGATCGACGGTAAAACAGATCTTCACTGAATATCTAGAAAAGAAGGGTCACAGAAAAACTCCTGAGCGATATGCAATTCTTGATGAGATTTATTCAAGAAGCGGCCATTTCGATATTGAATCACTTTACATCTTCATGAAGAATAAAAATTACAGGGTCAGCAGAGCCACGCTGTATAATACTATCGAATTGCTGCTTGATTGCAATCTTGTTGTAAAACATCAGTTTGGTAAAAACATAGCCCAGTTCGAAAGAGCATATCAGTGCGGACAACACGATCATCTGATTGATATTGAATCAGGCAGAGTTGTGGAATTCTGCGATCCAAGGATCAATGAAATAATAGAAACAGCCAGTGAAATGTATAATTTCACTCCGCAATATCATTCTCTTTATATTTACGGATCTCTTAGGGATCAGACTAATAAAAAATCCTGACCGGAACAGGACTGGTTTGTATCAAAATGCATAACCAAACGAGAAACCAAATGGAATATTTATTGAGGCTTTATTTTTAAATATCTCCTGATCCCAGTCTTCTCCGGCGATATCCCAGTCTCTTTTAACAAAACCCATTCCAGTGAAAATATCAAGTGTGAACCCGCCTGAGGTTATCATTTGATACCCAAATATTCCATTTATGTTCAACTTTGAAGCTTTGATTTTGTTTGCAGCATCTTCCTTATTCTTGAGCTCAGCTGAAGCATAAGAAATATGAGGTCCTACATAAAATCCTTCAGGAGCTGAAAGGTCACGACTAAGAAAGTATTTATACATTCCCTGAGCCCGGAAACCACTGGTCTTAATCCCGCTTACATCGCCTTCATCGCTTGTAAGTTCATCCAGATTAAGCAAAACACTTGGTCCGAGATATCCTGCTCCAACCTGAATTGATGATTTTTCGCTTACAGCCGCTTCAAAAAGCACCTTGTATTCACCAGTAATGGGAACAATCACAACCCAGAAAGGGCCACCAAGGGCCGCAAGAGGGTTTGTCTTGATAGTGAACTTAAAATCTTTGTCTGTTGAACTACCCTGAGAAAACACAGGCGACGACATAATTGAGAGTGTTAAGCCGGCTATTAATAAGAAAACTGCTTTTTTCATGATTGATAATAGTTAGTAGTTGGTTCTTGTCAAATTAGTTTATAAATTTACATCAGGTCTCAATATTATTTTGTGCAATAATTTTTTCTTGTTCACATTCTCATCCCATTTATCAACAATATATTATCAACGTTATTTTCACCCGAATTATTTTGTAACTTGGAGTCTCTTTAATAATTGTGATTTATAAAACAATGAACTTTGACATACTGTTAGGTTTGCAGTGGGGTGATGAGGGGAAGGGCAAAATTGTCGATGCCATAAGTCCTGATTACGATATTATAGCCCGATTCCAGGGTGGTCCCAATGCGGGACATTCACTCGAATTCAATAATATAAAACATGTGCTTCACCTTATCCCTTCAGGGATATTTCATAATAACAAATTGAATATAATCGGGAACGGTGTGGTAATTGACCCGGCTGTTTTTAAAAAAGAAATTGAAAACCTGGGGCCATCCCTAAGTGAACTTCTGAAAAGACTGATCATTTCAAGCAGAGCAAATATTATCCTTCCTACTCACAGGATACTGGATGCAGCATATGAACTTCAGAAAGGGAGTGAGAAAATCGGGTCCACCCTTAAGGGAATAGGCCCTGCTTACACCGATAAAGCAGCTCGTAACGGTATGAGAGCTTGGGAAATACTACGTCCTGATTTCATGAAAAAATATGATTCCCATACTTCATATCACTTGGCGATCCTTAAGAACCACGACTTTAAATTCGACATAGAAGAGTATGAAGCAGGCTGGTTTGAAGGAATAGAGATCCTGAGAAAATTTCGTATAATCAATACTGAATATCTGATTAACGATCTTATCATACAGGGAAAAAAGCTGCTGGCAGAGGGAGCCCAGGGGACTATGCTTGATGTGGATTTTGGATCGTATCCTTATGTAACCTCTTCGAATACAATCAGTTCAGGAGCATGTACCGGTCTGGGTGTCTCTCCAAAAAAAGTCGGTGAAATATTCGGAATCTTCAAAGCCTATTGCACAAGAGTGGGAAGCGGCCCCTTCCCTACTGAACTGAATGATCAAACCGGTAACAGGCTAAGGGAAACAGGCAACGAATTCGGATCAACAACCGGCCGTCCCCGGAGATGTGGATGGCTCGATATTCCGTCTTTAAAATATTCCATAATGATTAATGGCGTTACAAAGCTTTTCATGACAAAGGCTGATGTCCTTTCAGGTTTCAAAACGCTCAAAATCTGCACATCATATAAAATTGGAGGAAAGGAGTGCCACGAGATACCTATAAGCCCTGATTCTGTTGTTGAACCGGTTTATACCGAACTGCCCGGATGGGAAGAAAGTATCGGAGAAATAAGGGAATACGACTCACTTCCTGGAGCACTTAAGAGATATATCGAATTTATTGAGACTCTGACCGGAACACCTGTCACACTGATATCTGTAGGTCCTGACAGGAAAGAAACGATTACAAGATAAAAACTCCTGTTCTCATTTCTTTATATAAATCCAGGTGTCAATGTTGACAGTATCCTGAAACTGGTTAAGACGAATGACAGCTTTACTATAGCTCTCATGCGATTCAACAGCTACAAGGTCAAACCTGCTGTCATCACCCTTGATTATCTTGGGATCATAACCCATATTTCGATATTCCTCAGACCATGCTCTGGCATATTCAGGTGTAAGAAAACTACCCACTATCAGATTATACTTGTACCTGGCTTCCCACGATAGTTTTTCCTCTGCTGCCAACCGGATGGAATCAAGCCTGGCTTCTTCTATGGCTTTTAACCTGTTCTGAATTACCCTTAACGAGTCTGCCTTTCGTAAAGCCTCCTGTTGCGCTTTAAGGAGTTCAAGCGTTTTAGCTTTCTTACCGAATAAACCTCTCTCCTTTATTTTCTTGCATGAAGGGAGAGAAATGAGCAAAACAGTTAAAAAGAGGATTGATAAAAGTTTCATAATTAATTATTTAAGGTCTGAAATCAATAGTTATAACTACTCAGAAATGACAATACCCAAATATACAAAATATTGAGACTCAAGCCAAATGATATATAACTGAATCCAGAGGGACAGGTTTCAGCATATTTCGTATATTAGACAATTGAAAATTTAAACCATTTTAATATTCTGCCTGATGAAATCAATAATACAGTTTTTTGAAGAGAGTGTGGAAAAGTTCAGCAATAATGTGTATCTGTGGGAAAAACCATATGACAGGTATGAAGGCACCACTTATAATGAGACCAGGAAGCAGGTATATGAATTTTCAGCAGGTCTTATAAAATTGGGTATTAAGAAGGGCGACAGATTATGCCTTATTTCAGAAGGCCGGAACAGCTGGGTGATAGGTGAACTTGGCATTTTATACACAGGGGCGATGAATGTTCCCCTCTCATCAAAACTTAATCCGGAAGAAATAAAATTCCGGATAAATCATTCCGGGTCAAGAATGGTACTGACTTCATCTATTCAATCTCAGAAAGTCAAACAAGTAATAAGTAAATGTAAATCAATTGAAAAGATAATCCATTTTGATACCCAGGAGGAATATGCCACCAATGAGATACATTTCAATGAAGTCCGGAAAATTGGCAGGGAATGGCTAGAATCTCCCAAAAATATGGCCAAATTTACTGATATATCAAAAAGTATAAAACCATCTGATTTCGCCAATATATGCTATACTTCAGGAACTACAGCAGATCCAAAAGGGATAGTCCTGACACACGGCAATTATATTACAAATGTTTATCAGGCCTATAGCCTGATGGATATTCCGCCATTCTATAAAACATTGCTTATTTTACCCTGGGACCACTCCTTTGGACATACATGCGGGATATTCGCATTCATGGGCAAAGGTGCAAGCATTGCGTCTGTAAAAACCGGCAAAACCCCTATGGAGACCCTGAGAAACCTGCCTGTCTGCCTCAGGGAAATCAAACCAAACATGATGATGAGTGTACCTGCGATAGCTAAAAACTTCAGAAAAAACATCGAGAAAGGAATAAAGGAAAAAGGGAAAGTAATCGAGCTTCTTTTTAATCATGCAATCCGGATTTCCTATTCATATAATAAAGAGGGTTATAATAAGGGCAGAGGGTTACAAAAGTTTAAAAAACCATTGATCAATCTTTATGATAAAATAATTTTCAGCAAGGTACGTGAAAGTTTTGGGGGAGAACTCGATTATTTTATAGGAGGCGGCGCTTTACTTGAGATTGAACTTCAGAGATTCTTTTATGCACTTGGAATACCTATATACCAGGGTTATGGCTTGACTGAAGCCTCTCCTGTCATTTCTTCAAACTCCTCCGGAAAACATAAACTTGGTTCATCAGGAGTACTGGTGAATAACATGGATCTTAAAATCTGCGACGATGACGGTAATGAAGTGCCTGTCGGCCAGAAAGGTGAAATAGTTATCAGGGGGGGAAATGTTATGCACGGGTACTGGAAAAATGAGTCTGCTACCAGAGAGGCTGTAAGGAACGGCTGGTTATATACAGGTGACATGGGTTATATGTCAGAGGACAGTTTCCTGTATGTCCTCGGCCGCTTTAAAAGCCTCCTGATTGCAGATGATGGCGAGAAATTCAGTCCCGAAGGTATCGAAGAAGCAATAGCAGAACAATCGAAATATATTGACCAATGCATGCTGTATAACAACCAGAAGCCTTATACTGTAGCTCTAATTGTACCTAACCAGCACGCTCTTAAACTGTATCTTGAAGAGAAAAATCTGACTGCAGATTCGGATGAAGGAAAAAGATCTGTGATCACTCTTATTGAAAGTGAAGTAAATGAATACCGTGCCAATGGCAAATTTGGTAAAATGTTCCCGCAAAGATGGCTTCCGGTTGCTATCGGTATCCTTGAAGAGAGTTTTACCGAAGATAATGGCCTGATGAATTCAACAATGAAAATTGTCAGAGGCAAAATAATGGAAAAATATCAGGATTTTATTGATTATCTGTATACGCCTGACGCCAAGTTTGTTACAAATGAAAGGAATATCGAACAGGTCGAAAAAATGAAGCTCGGCTGATTTTAATAAATATCAAACCATATGAAACCAAATCAAACTATAACACTACTTCTTCTCTTGCTGTTAAGTGTAACTTGTACACAAAAAAAGGAGATTACCTGGAAGATTGCTGAGAATCCGATTCTTACAGAATGGGCCTCTGAAGTTGACCCTTTAAGACCATGGCCTGAATATCCCCGCCCGGACATGATCCGAAGGGAGTGGATCAACCTAAACGGACTATGGGAATATGCAATAACTGCCAAAGAAAGCAGACCGGAAAAATGGGATGGTGAAATACTTGTTCCTTTCCCCGTCGAATCGGCTCTGTCAGGCGTAAAAAAAAGAGTTTCTGAAAGCGAAAACCTCTGGTACAGGACAACATTCAGAATACCTGCAGGGTGGAAAAAGAAGCACATTCTTCTGAATTTTGAGGCCTGCGACTGGGAGACAACAGTATGGATTGACGGGAATGAGGCCGGAATGCATCGTGGAGGATATGATCCTTTCTTGTTTGATATTACTGAATTGCTTGGCGATAAAAAATTACATGAACTGCTTGTGCGTGTATGGGATCCTACCGATAATGGAACTCAACCAAGGGGCAAACAGGTAACCAACCCCCGTGGGATATGGTACACTCCAACAACCGGTATCTGGCAAACTGTATGGATTGAACCTGTAAATGAATCACATATATCTTCTTTCCGCATTTTAACCGATGCTGATAAAGGTACAGTTACATTTAGGAGCATTGTTACCAATCCCCGAGAAACAAATCTGGAATATACAATCAGGAATGAGACAAGAATTGTTGCTTCAGCATCCGGTACACCTGACCAGGAAGTGACAGTCACTATTAATGATCCTCTTCTATGGTCGCCGGATGATCCATTCCTCTATGATATCACCATTGAATTAAAGAAAGGAAAGAAAATAGTGGATGTTATAAACTCTTATACAGGTATCAGAAAGGTTTCGCTGGGCAAAAAAGAAGATGGATTCACCAGAATACTGTTCAATAACGATTTTATATGGCAAAATGGTCCACTTGATCAGGGCTTCTGGCCCGACGGAATTTACACCCCTCCCACTGAAGATGCCATGGTTTACGATCTTGAAATGACAAAAAGGATGGGATTCAATATGCTCCGGAAACATGTTAAAGTTGAAAACAGGAGGTTTTATTATTGGTGCGATCTGTTGGGCCTTATGGTGTGGCAGGATATACCCAGCGGAGATAAATACATTAGCGGATCCATGCCTGATATCTCCAAATCAGAGGAAGCAACGGCACAATTTGAATTTGAACTGAAACAGCTTATTGAAACTAAATACAACCATCCCTCAATAATAATGTGGGTTCCTTTTAATGAGGGCTGGGGACAATTTGAAACTGAAAGAATAACCAAGCTGATTGCTGATCATGATCCTACCAGGCTTGTAAACAGTGCATCAGGATGGACCGACCGGGGAACCGGAAGTGTAAATGATATACATCATTATCCCGAACCAGTTGTGCCGCCTGCAGAGGAAAACAGGGCAATAGTGTTGGGGGAATTTGGAGGACTTGGCCTGCCGGTGCAGGGACACACATGGGAACAACGAACCTGGGGATACAGGAATATGGATGATACCCTACAGCTTCTCGAAAGATATGAAGCCTATTATGAACAGGTGCACATGTTTGTAAAAGAAAAAGGATTAAGTGCTTCAATTTATACTCAAACCACTGATGTTGAAACGGAAACAAATGGTCTCATGACATATGACCGGAAAGTCAATAAAATGGGAGCCGAAAATGTTTTCAAAGCAAATGCCAATATCATTCCACCGACCCTGCTGTTACCTGTAAATTATTTCACCGACTCTGTCATCGTTTCACTTGAAAATTACAGGCCTGGCGCTCAGATTTTCTTTACTATTGACGGAAGCGAACCCGATGAAACTTCGGATATTTTTTCCGATCCCTTCACTTTAACTGAATCTGCAACTCTAAAAACATTTGCTTCATGGGATGATGGAATGAGCAGGACGAAAACATATACCCTTGAAAAGTTAACTGTTGTACAGGATGGCACAGAAAAGCGGTGATTATCCAGGCCGGATAATGTATCCTTAGCAGCACTCTATAAGATTATCAGTCTGCTTTTAAAGGGAAGGAATGTCATGAAGTCAGCATGATGAACAATATATGCTTCTGTTGTGCGCTTAACGAGGTCACCCTCATGAGCATGAGCTGCAATAATGTGGCAAACTTCCGGCGGAACTCCGCATTCTTCGGCAAGTGAGACTCCCGAAAAGGGATGCCTCAAGTATCCTCCATATCTGCCCTGAATGGCCATTCCATTTGCATCAAGCTCGTATTCAAGCAGTTTGCCGACATCTGCGAGTATAGCTCCGGAGATAAGAACATCCATGTTAACTGGCAGATCATCACCAAAGAATTCATTCATTTTTTCCCCGCTTGCTTTGGCAACATGAACGACACACCTTTTGTGAGCCATAAAACTGACTTTCAGATCTGGTCCGCAAAGAAGCGTGAAAGGTATCTGTTCAAGATCATCCGGTTTCAGGACACTTTTTTCAAGCGCTGTTTCCCATGTCTTTGCGGTTTTTTCCCTGAGCGATTCATCTTTGATCCATTCAAGCTCCGGCCATAATTTCTTAATCAGGTCGTTCATTGTTGTATATTTAATTTGTTACTCTAATCTTTCAATTATAGCATCCGTCATCTGAAATGTTGATGCTGCTCCGTTCTCCAATACCTCAGGTCTTCCATTCATTTTCATCATATCATAAGTTCTGACTTTACCCTCTTCTATTACGCCGGCAATTGCTTTTCGGATTCTGGCTGCAATATTATTCTCATTCAGATAGTCCAGCATCAGGCAGGCTGATTCCATCATTGCAATCGGATTGACTATGGGTATCTTATAACCAGCGTATTTTGGAGCTGATCCATGAGTGGGTTCGAATACCGCTGTGCCGTCAGATGAAAACTGTGCACTGCATGCGAATCCCAAGCCGCCAATGAGGCCAGCAAATCCATCAGAAACTATATCACCAAACATATTCCCGGCAACAATAACACCATAATCTTCAGGATTCTTTGTCAGCCACATCATCTGAGCATCAATATTGGAATTTATCAGTTTGATTTCAGGAAATGATTCCTTCTGGATCTCCTTTGCAAGCCTCCACATTAATCCTGATGTCTCCCTGATCACATTGGGCTTTTCACATACTGTCACAGATAAATAACCCTTTCTGCGGGCATGCTCAAAAGCAGCTGTCAAAATTCTTTCAGTCGCCTTTTTCGTAAATATCCTGGTGGAAACTGACAGCTCCTCGACAGGAGTTCTTCCAAAATTTTCTACAAATTTTGGATGAGTCATTAAAGCCTCGTAAACCTTTTCAGGAGGATTTGTCCATTCGACCCCCGAGTACAAACATTCGGTGTTTTGCCTGAAAATGACAACATCGATTAATGGCTCCTCTATTGTATTGCCTTTCCCTCTTCTCACAAAATTAAGAGGATTGCCCTTATACGATTTACAGGGACGAACACAGATGTCAAGGTCAAAAAACTGCCTTAATCCTACAATAGGGCTTGAATATGAATACCCTTTTCCCTGAAGAGAAGGATCGAGTTCAGCCTTGGCCTCGTCATTTGGCTTTGAGGTTATAGCGCCGAAAAGAGCTACTTTATGTCTGGCAATAAGATCGAGAGTTCTTAGAGGTAAAGGATTACCCTCTTTGCACCAGAATTTCCAACCTATGTCACCCTGAACATAATCTGCCTGAAATCCTGCTGCATCCAGAACTCTTAATGTCTCTTCAAGGACAACAACTCCTATCCCGTCACCTGGTAATATCACAATTGAATGTCTGGCCATGCTAATATGTCTGTTAAATTTATTGCAAGTCAATTTCTCAAATTTAACGAAAATTTTGCATGTCAGTAAACTCAATTTGATTTTATAATCTTTTAGGGCAGATTGAAAAAAAGAGTACCTTTGCTTCTTGTTTTTCAGTATATAAGTAATTGCATGAGCGTTTTATCTCAACAAAGTCCGGCACCAATCTGGATTTATTTTGAAGAGATCTGTAAAATCCCGCGTCTTAGTAAGAACGAGGAAAAGATCCGGATTTATCTGCGTGATTTTGCCAGCAAACATAACCTGGAATCAAAAGAAGATGAAGCAGGTAATATATTGATTGTCAGATATCCTGCTCCCGGAATGGAAAATATTAAAACAGTGGTCCTTCAAAGTCATATGGATATGGTTGGAGAAAAGAATGCTGACCACCCGCATGACTGGAGCAAAGATCCCATCATACCATACTTGGAATATGGCTGGGTGACTGCAAGGGGAACAACACTCGGTGCTGATGATGGAATTGGTATTGCCTCCCAGCTGGCTATACTTTCTGATAAAGACCTGAAAGCCGGTAAGATTGAATGTCTTTTTACTGTAGATGAGGAATCAGGGATGACCGGTGCAGTGAATCTGAAACCTGGCTTTTTTGAGGGAAGGATCCTTTTGAATCTTGATTCAGAAGATGAAGGTATATTATATATCGGCTGTGCGGGAGGAATGGATAGTATTGGTACCCTGTCATATAAACAGTTACCAATAACTCTTACAAATGCTATTGGTATTGAAATCTCAATTACGGGTTTACGAGGCGGACACTCCGGAGACGAGATTCATAAAGGTCTTGGTAACTCTGTCAAATTGATGACTAGGCTCCTGAAGGAACTTTCGGAACAGTTTGAAGTCTCCCTGAGCTGGTTTAATGGAGGCAATCTCCGAAATGCAATCCCGCGTGAGGCTTTTGCCGGAATAGTGATCAGCAGATCATACTTGGAAAGAGTCAATGAATCTGTTAAAGAGTTTCTTTCTACTCTTAATAATGAATTTGGTGATCTTGAGAAAGATCTATTAATAACAACGAGGGTTGCTGATCTTCCCTCAAATGTTATGGACAGGGAAACACAGGTAAAACTACTTGATGCTTTGGATTGCTGCCCCCATGGAGTGATATCTTGGTCAAAAGAGATGGAGGATCTGGTTGAAACTTCCTCAAATCTTGCTTCTGTGAAATTCAATGAAGGCAATTTAGTTAAAATTGTAACTACACAGAGGAGCTCAATCGAATCATCAAAGCATGATGCAGCCGAAATGGTCAGAAACTGCCTTAATCAGGCCGGAGCAAAGGTGGTCCATTCAGAGGGTTATCCGGGGTGGAAACCCAGCCTGAAATCAGAAATCCTTGCTATTGCCAGAAATTCATATATTAATTTGTTTGGCAAGGAACCGGCTGTACGGGCAATCCATGCAGGTCTTGAATGTGGTTTGTTCTATGAAAAGATTAAAGGTATCGATATGATCTCTTTTGGACCAACAATAAGAGGTGCTCATACCCCCGAAGAGAAGATAGAGATCAAAACCGTGCAGATGTTCTGGGATCTGCTACTTGAAGTATTAATGAACATCCCCGGAAAAGATAATCAGATATCCTGAAAAATTACCGGCACCTTAAATGTTAATCATATATAAAGAATTCTTCCTTACCTGCGGCACAAACAGGACAGGTATAATCGTCAGGAAGATCACTGAATAATACTCCCGGCTCAATTCCGGACTGCGGATCCCCTCCTTCGGGATCATAGATATATCCGCATATAACACACTTATATTTTTCCATCTTTCAGAATCAGACCTTAATTTTTCTGACAACATCAATTACCGTACCATCAACCCACTTGATCACAGCCACAATATCCTCTTCCAACTGAGCTTTCTGGGGCTTTCCGCAGATCCTCTCAGCTTCCTCTTTGAGTTCCTTAATTGATTTTAGAGGTAGTCCGCTGTTCCTTGTGCTTTCGATAAGATCTGTTCTTAATGGATTAATGGCAATGCCCCTCTCGGTAATTATTACATCAATCAACTCCCCCGGTCCGCAAAGAGTGGTTACTTCATCAACTATCACCGGAATCCTGTCACGGAAGAGAGGTATTGGTAATATCACATTCCTCGCGTGCAAACAGTTTTGCCAGCCTCCAATACCGTGAAGAAGATAACCATCGCTGTGTGTTACTACATTGCCATTGAAATTAAGGTCAACTTCTGTTGCCCCCAGAATCATTATATCCATCATGCTGGTAAGATTACCTTTGGAGTGGTAATTATAGGCATTAAAGACAGGATAAGGTATATGATTGGCATTTTTGCCTATTGAGATTACTGAATCAAGATCAAAAGCCTGTGCATCAAGAATATAACCCATCTGACCCTGCTCAAGCATTTCAACCATGTACTTTGTGCTTCCACCAAATCCCAGCTTTGACTTCCATCCTTTCTTCTTTAATATCTCATGGAGAAAAACTGCTATTGCAAGAGAGGTGCCCCCTGCACCTGCCTGTAACGTTGTACCATCTTTTAAAATCCCTGACTTTTCAAGGAAAGATGCGGTCAATTCAGCAATAAGAAGCCTGTCAGGGCTTTTTGTGATCTGGGTTGTTCCCGAAATTATTTTTTCAGGGATACCTATTTTATCGACAACTACAACATAATCAACATAGTTGCCTTCTATTTCCATTGGAATGCATGGATACTCTATAAGATTGTCTGTAACAACAATGACCTTTTCGGCATACATATAATCAGCTTTGGCATATCCAAGCACACCACAGGCTGATTTCCCTCCTGTGCCCCTGGCGTTTCCGAAGGGATCGGCTGAAGGTGCTGCCAGTACGGCTATATCAATTTTGACTTCTCCATCCTGAATTGCCTGAACACGTCCTCCGTGTGACCGGAGAACAGCAGTACCTTTCATTTTACCTTCCGAAACATACCTGCCAAGAGGGCCATTCATGCTGCCCTCTATCCTGTTTATCGTTCCGTCATCAAGATATTTGATTATTGGCTCATTACACGGGAATGAGGCTGAAGGGAACCATACAAGGTCCTTAACTTCAAGTGCGCATGCTATGTCAAACAACATATTGCTTATCAGATCCCCGTCGCGAAGATGATGGTGGGTTGAAATTGTCATACCATCTTTTATTCCACATCGCCGGAGTGCCTCTTCAAGCGAAGAAACAACTTTATTCCCGTCATCAGGGTAATCAGAACAGGTGGAAATTGACGGAGCATGTTTTTTGCCTTCAGGGCGGTGTTTTCCGACTCCTTTAAAAGGGATGGCAGCCTGTCCGTTTATCTCGGACGGGACCGCTCTGCCAACTGCATTTATTATCAGAGGAATAGACATAGTTATATCATAAGATAGTTATTTTACTTTCTCAGTATTGGCTTCCTCCAACCAACTACCTGATAATAAACCCATTCTTATAGCAAGAAGGATAGTTTTCTGAGCATGCGCGACAACCGGCGGATCAATCATTTTCGATCCCAGAGCCACAACACCAAGTCCTTTTTTCATGGCATCCTCATAAGCCAAAATGATCTTTTGGGATTTTTCTATTTCCTCTGTCCCCGGACTGAATCCCTGACGAATAACAGGAATCTGCCTGGGATGAATGCATCCCATACCTTCAAAACCTAAAGATTTAGATGCTGAAACATTCTTGCGTAATCCCACTGTATCTGCCACATCTGAGAATACGGAATCGATAGGCTGCACCCCGGCAGCTTTTGCTGCCATAATTATTCTGCTCCTTGCATAAAACGATTCATTCCCTTCAGAGGTTCTGGTAACTCCCAGATCGGCAGTTAAATCCTCAAGCCCAATTGCGATAGCCACTACATTTTCAGAAGACGAAGCAATCTCAAAAGATCTTTCAACTCCCATTGGTGTTTCAATGATGGGCATAAGATGGACCTGACTGGTAAGGCCGAACATATTCCTGATCTCAGATATCCTGGTCTCAACTTTTTGTATATTTTCCGGGCTCTCACACTTCGGGATCAAAACCAGATTGACGTTATGCGGTATTACATAACAAAGATCTTCCAAACCTTTTTCTCCCTGGTTTATCCTGACCATACGTTCGGCATGGTAAAAATTGACCTGCCTCAGTGCATTTCTTACAAGCAGCCTGGCTTCATCTTTTTTATCAGGGGCAACAGAATCCTCAAGATCCAGAATAATACCATCAGGAGAATGAAGGCCTGCATTTATCATTAAGCTGGGAGTGTTGCCTGGCAGATAAAGACGGGTAATCCTGAACCTTTCCTTTGTCGTGAAATATTTATTTTCTTCTATTAATTCTGGTAAATATTCCAGTTCCGTGCTGACCAGCTTCTTTATTGCTGATTCGAGACGTGCAGCTATAACAAATGGTAATGCACCTGAATCATCAATCCTTAGAAATGCATTGCTGATACCAAAATAATTAAGTATCTCGTGACATTGGTTTGTAATTGACAAACCATATAAAGCCCGGACTTTTGATTTCAGTTCGATAGTCACACCACCCTCACTTTTCATCTGCAGGGTTATTTCACAATCTGACCTTACCTTTGGACCGGAATTTCCAACTGTTACAGTTGATTCACTCATGTTGTTCTAAGCTTGTTACTTCTGCAAACCTACTAATTTATTTAATGACCTCTTCTGTCTTCACAGAATTCTATCAGTACTCCCGAGGTCGATTTAGGATGAAGAAAAGCAATATCAAGACCTTCTGCACCTCTTCGGGGAATAGGGTCAATGAGCTTGATCCCGTTAATTTCTGCCACTTTTAGCCTCTCCTCAATATTTTGCACCGCAAAAGCAATATGATGAATTCCCTCCCCTTTCCTGTCAATGAATTTTGCGATAGGCCCATCAGGATCTGTTGATTCCAAAAGCTCTAATTTTGTCTGCCCGACCATAAAAAAAGCTGTTCTGACCTTTTGGTCTGACACTTCTTCTATGTTATAACATTTCAGTCCCAGGACTCTTTCATATATCCTTATTGCCTCTTCCAGGCTGCTGACTGCAATTCCTATATGCTCAATATGTGATATATCCATTTGGTTTGTTTTAAGATTCTCACCTGTGATAAAATCTAAAGATAAATATTTTGGCAGATCAATAAAATCAGGAACTAATAATATTTAGAATATTTTCGATAGATATTCGAAAATCAGAACGGGAATTCTTCGGGAGCTGCTACCTCAGTTTGGATTTTTTCAGGTGTCTTAGCTGTCTGGTGAATCGGATTTCCATCAACAAAGATTGCTTTATATGGGGTTGTCGGACATGCGTACTCGCAATGGCCACACCCGATACAAATGTCCTGGTTGACATCCGGGATAACCAGATTCCCTTCATATGGTATCATAAAAACTGCTTTTGTCGGACAACTTTCAGAGCATGCTCCGCATGCAGTTTTTTCAGTCTTTACTATACAATTATCCTTTATGAATATAACTTTGCCAATCTGGGTAAGCTTCTTAGCTTCCAGAGCAAGAGGCTTTAAGGCATAAGTAGGGCAGATTTCAGTGCAGATAGTGCAATTATATGTACAGAAGCTCTTGTGATAATCCATTACAGGCTGCATAATACCAGTGATACCGTATTGCTTTACTGCAGGCTGAAGTACATTATTAGGACAAGCACTGATACACAGGGAACATGCTGTGCAATGTTTGTTAAGATCTGCCATACTCCCCGCGCCCGGCGGACATACGGGGAATGTCCTGTTCTCTTTTATGGTCGAAGCCTTCTTTGGTACCGGCACACCCTTTTCCTGACCTTTCGAAGAAGTGGACAGACCAAAAAGAAGGAGTATTGATCCGGCAATAAACTTCCTTTTGCTTTCATCAGTTTCATGTTTTGACTTTTTCAGCCTCACCACTCCGTAGGAAAGAGCTTTATCAGGGCAGGTATTAATACAATTGAAACAATTAACGCATCTCGACAAATCTATATTATGATTCAGGAAATCAATACATGATGACTTACAGGATAATGAGCACCTCCCGCACCTGCTGCAGGTACTTTCATCAAATCTGATCCGTAACAGGGATATTTTTGAAAGCAGCCCCAGAAGAGTACCTACGGGACAGATCATATTGCAGTACAACCTTCCTTTGGCAAATGATAGAGTTCCGACCAGGATAAGGAAAGCAGTGGGTATAGAGTAAGCAAGAATCTGGTATCCCTGAACTGGTTCATGAGCCAGGTTATATAAGTCAAACTTTCCAAGAATACCTGACAAGAAATTATTCAGGGCAATAACTCCCGGTTTGGCAAAATAGGTCATAAACCTGCCAAAAATACTAAAAGGATCAAGCAGGGTGAGTAAATAGATGCCCCACACCAAAGTAACTAACAGTGTTATGGCCAATAAAGAATATCTGGTTATCGTAAATGGTTTATTAAAACCATATCTTCTGAATTTTTTTCTGAATCTTCCGCCTATCCTGCTGAAAAGATCCTGGCCAATTCCCAGGGGGCATAGAAAAGAACAATATATACGTCCCGATAGAAGGGTTAGCAATAGAACAATTATAAAGCCTCCGGCTGCAAGAGTTTCAATATTAAAAAACTTGATTGCAGAGGGAATAAACTGTAAAAAGAGAAGGTAATTAATATATTTCTCAGGTACCAGCGATCTGAAATCAACAAACACGAGAATAAAGCATATCAGAACAATAGTTGAAAAGATTATGCGGAATTTTCGGAGGAATGAAGAAGTCATTACAATTTACAATTTACATTTTTATCCTCTTAATATTCAGAGACTCCAGCTTCATGTTTCCAAGTCCCATTTTGTGAGCGATGAGGATATAATCAACTTTTTCAGGTTCAATACCAAGCATTCTGGCGGCTGCAGCATCACCTGCAACCCAGTCGGCAGTAAGTATCTGAGATTTCATTTGCACGACATCCTCTTTTGACACGCCCTGCGGTCCATGCTTAACCATTACATTGTAACAATCTATTACATTCAGTACTGGTTTCCTTTCATATAATGCAAAATCAGCAATACATTGATGTAAATTGTTTGAATGCCAGTAACCCCTGTCCCAGACAATACCCATAGTGTTTTTCAGACAGCAGGTCATTCTTGTGGAATTATGGTCTTTCAGAATCGGCACATTAATATAAACATCAGTATTTAACACAAGCTCATGGACTTTTGCACTTTTAAGCTTTACTCCCCCGGGTATTGTAATTGATTGGTAATATCTTTCGGAATTCCCCGGAGCAACTTTTGCTCCTGCGCTTTTGGCAGCTTTTTCGATTCCTGAGTTTTTATACGTATTTATCCAGTTATCGCATGTATGATCGAAAACATAAACCTCCTTTGCGCCTGCTTTGAAGCAATGTTCAATAATCCTTTTCACCAGAAGGGGATTGGTGTTGGCTGCAAGTTCAGGAACAACATCCCATCCAATATTTGGCTTTACAAGTACTTTTTGTCCTTTTTTTACATACATGCCTATTCCTCCCAGCTCCTGTATTCCGAGATCAAACATTGCATCAGGATTTCCTCCCATAACAGCTATCATATCATATTTTGCAGCGGCAGGCGCCGATGCCCACAGATTCTTATACCCACCCGCACTCAGGGCTGCTCCTGCAGCAATACCCGCTCCTGCTGACTTTTTCAAGAACTCTCTTCTCTTCATTCTCAACTGATTATTATGATAAAATTTATAAGCCCCGAAAAATACGACTTTTTTTTTATTATACCATAAAGATTGTAAGTAGTATATTAGCAGCCTGAATGCATTTGATCTCAAAATAAACACCATTTTGGTTAACATTATTTGCTATTGATTGTTTTTAATAAACCATTCCTTTTCTGAAATGAAAATACTTTATTACGATTGCTACTCAGGTATTAGCGGAGATATGAACCTGGGTGCCATGATAGACCTGGGAATTGAGAAATCATATCTTGTTAATGAACTTAACAAACTTAATATCAGTGGTTGGGAACTAATTACCGAGAAGGATCAGCGTCATGGTATCAAAGGTACAAAGGTAACCGTCAGGCTGACTCAACACGAACATGTTCACAGGCACCTTTCCGATATAGAAAGTATAATAAATAATTCCTCTCTGTCTGACGACGTTAAAACACTCAGCAATAATATTTTTATGAAAGTTGCTCTGGCTGAAGCGACCGTTCACGGGGTCACTGTTGAGGAGGTACATTTTCATGAAGTCGGGGCAATCGATTCAATAATTGATATCGTCGGTGCAGCAATTTGTTTCAGAAAACTTGATGTAGGAGCAGTATATGTTTCTGAGATTGAGCTTGGAGGAGGATTAGTAAAATGCGACCACGGTATTCTCCCTGTACCTGCCCCAGCAACAGCTGAAATTGTAAAGGGTATGCCGGTCAGAAAAGGAGGTGTAAATTTTGAAGCCACCACACCTACCGGAGCTGCAATAGTGGCGGCGCTTGGAACTAACTTCGGACAGGTCGTTCCTTTCAGAATTGAAAAAACAGGTTACGGAGTGGGACAAAAAGATGATCCTGACGTCCCGAATCTTCTCAGGGTTTATCTTGGCCAAACAGAAGAAAATTTCCATTCCGGCCATAAAGCACTTCTTCTGGAATGTAATATTGACGATATGAACCCTGAGTTTTATGATCATATTACTGAACGACTATTCAGCTCAGGAGCTTCTGATGTGTTTTACACTAATATCATTATGAAGAAAGGAAGGCCGGGTATTATACTTAGTGTTATCTGTGAACCTGAACTGGCCGAAGCTTTGAAAGAAATCATCTTTACAGAATCAACAACATTGGGTATAAGGGCAATCCGATTCCTGAAAAATACTCTGGCAAGAGAATTCACAACTATCAGTACCATTTATGGGGAAGTAATGTGCAAACGTTCATCCTATAAAGGTAGAGAGGTATCATATAAACCCGAGTATGATGAGTGCAGGAGGATCGCTCTTGAAAAAGATTTACCATTAAAGGAGGTTTACAATAACATTATGTCTGTGCTTGAAAAGAATAAAACCGGCAGAAAATGAAAAACAAAAAAGCAGAAAAGCTGGATAAGATATTGGAAGAACTAAAAAGTTTTATCGTTGCTTATTCCGGTGGAGTTGATAGTTCGTTCCTTCTGCATAGAGCCGCCTCAAATGAAAATCTTAGAGTAACAGGTGTTACTATAAGGACCCCATATATTCCAAAAACTGAAATAGATGAATCTGTTGAATTTGCAAAACATCACGGGATCAATCATGGGATTATTGACATTTCTTTCCCGGAAAACATCCGAAACAATCCTGTTGACCGGTGTTATTTATGCAAAAATCTGCTTTTTACCCGATTAATTGAATTTGCACGTGAGAATGACTTTGAATATGTGATTGACGGCACCAACGCAGATGATAAGGGTGATTTCAGACCAGGATTGAAAGCATTGGAGGAGCTTGGGGTCAGAAGTCCGCTTATGGAAGCAGAACTGACAAAAGCTGAAATCCGGGAACTATCCCGTGAAGCAGGCTTGCCTCTGTGGAGTAAACCTGCAATGGCCTGCCTTCTTACCAGGATTCCTTATGGCACTGATGTTAATGAAGAAATCCTTAAAATGATCGAGCAGGCAGAGCAAATGCTTTTTGAGAAAGGTTGCATCGGAGCCAGGGTACGGGTGCATGGTGACCTTGCAAGAATTGAATGCTTGCCAGGCTTCATTGAAAAGATTATCCACAAACCTGACAGAGAATACATAATCCAAAGCTTTAAAAAAATTGGATTCAGATATGTATCTTTGGACCTTGAAGGTTACAGGACAGGAAGTTTAAACCCTGAAAAGAGAGAGATATGACAAGAAAAGATATTGAGAAGCTTCTGATTGATGTAAAAAACAATCAGAAAAGCGTTGAGGAAGCACTGGAGATCTTGAAAAACTTCCCTTACAGCGATCTTGGCTTTGCAAGGATTGATCATCACAGGGAGATGCGAACGGGTTACCCCGAAATTGTTTACTGTGCAGGCAAAACAACCGGACAGGTTGCTGAGATTTTCAGGGTGATGGAAGAAAAGGAAAACAATATAATTGGTACAAGGGCTAATGAGGAAATGTATGAAGCTGTAAGAAAAATTTCAGACAAAGCTGTTTATTACAAGGAAGCAAGGATCATAAGTATCCGGAAGAAAAAGCCATCATTGCCTGTAACCAGTATCGCGGTCATAACTGCCGGCACATCTGATATACCTGTTGCCGAGGAGGCCGCAGTGACGGCTGAGTTGCTGGGAAACAATGTGTTAAGAATATTTGATGCAGGTGTTGCAGGCATTCACCGGCTTGTTGATAAACTACCCGAAATAAAGAAATGCAGAGTAATAATTGTTATTGCAGGGATGGAAGGGGCTCTTGCAAGCGTTGTTGGCGGACTGGTTGATAAGCCTGTAATTGCGGTGCCCACCAGTGTGGGTTATGGTGCAAATTTCGGAGGCATATCAGCCCTGCTTGCGATGCTCACAAGCTGTTCCACAGGAGTTACAGTGGTAAACATTGACAATGGCTTCGGAGCAGGATTCTCTGCAAGTATGATCAACCGGATGAAATGATGCCATTTGATGTCAGGAAAACTACTTCTTTCCACAGCATATCTGCCGCCGGTTGAATACTTTGCCCTAATCAAAAAAGCAGACACGATCCTTATTGAAAAAGAAGAAAATTACCTTAAGCAAACCTACCGCAACAGGTGCAGGATATTATCTCCAAACGGCCCACAGTTACTTTCCGTACCTGTAAAAAAAGGGAGCTTACACAAAACAAAGCTGAAAGAGATAGAAATTGATTATTCCAAAAGGTGGCAGCAGGTTCATCTCAGGGCATTCTCTTCGTCATATGGGTCATCTCCTTATTTCCTATACTATTACAGCGACTTTGAAAGAATAATCGTCAGGAATCACAGATTTTTGCTGGACTTGAATATGGAATTACTTGAGTCAATCCTTGATATACTGAAACTCAGTGTGTCCGTCTACTTTACATCTGTTTTTGAACCTGTTGCATCATCTGACTGTGATTTCCGGTACAGAATAACCCCAAAAACCGGATCAGACTATAAAGCGAATGAATATTATCAGGTTTTCCGGGGAAGGTCTTTTGTTCCGGATCTTAGCATAATTGATCTTATTTTCAATATGGGTCCTGAATCGACAGGACTATTATAAAAAGGGCTGCCAGACAATTGGCAACCCTTAACCGGAAGTTGTTCAAAGTATTAATAGCCAAATTTATAGCCGAATGTTAAAGTAAATATGCTCCTGGTTGTATTCAGATTTGCTATTGCATTTCCAGCCGAGCTGGTATAGAGAATGTATTTCTGCGGATTTGAAATACTTGTAAAACCAAAATCTATTGACAGGTTCTGCTCCCTGAATCCTGCTCCCAGTGAAACCGAGCTGTAATCCATATTTTCATTATCCTCACCGGCGGTAAAAGATTTACCATAATATCCGTAACCTGTCCTGAAATAGAATTTATTGAGTCGTATCTCACCACCCAGTCTCAGGTTACCTGCCGACTTCAGAGTGTTTTTAATCTCCAGGTTTTTGTTGGTGTAATCATAGTTGTCTCCCGTCTCTGAAAATCTGGCAGAACCGTAGTCAACAAACTCATATTCAGCGCTTAGCATTCCGAATTTTTTCAATTGCAAAGCTACCCCTCCGATTGCCCTGAAAGGGGTGGTCAGTGCATAACTGTACCTAAGAGGATCATTGGAATATTCATATTTTTCGTTTCCTTCAAAATTTGAACTTACGTTATCATAGAAGTATTCATTTATCCTGTAAAGCGTTGGTGAATGAAAAGCAAGGCCTATCCGGAATGTTTCCACTGGTTTTATTATTACTCCGATTTTTACATTGAACCCTGTTCCAGTATTTTCATAATGATCAGTATAAGTAAAATTCTTAAATCCCGAGGCCAGAGAATAGGAAGCTGATTCCAGATGTTCATAATGACTGACAAAGCTCAACCGGCTTATTCCGAGAGTTGCCCCGAAATAGATCTTGTTTGAGAAATTACCACCAACAGAAACAGCATGTTCTCCTGAATAGCCCTGGTTATTTATGATACGTCTCATATTCTGGCCATACTTTGACGGAGGATTATCTCCATAGTTGGAATAAACAGTTTCATAATACTCTGCTCCCGATCCTGTTATTGTATCAATTATCCAGGCATCGTATGCTATACCTGCGGCTCCTCCAAGGTCAGAATAATAAATACCATCACTTATATCAGCCCAGTAGTCAGCCAGTGAACTCCTGGTTTCTATGCCTTCAATCCTGGTCGAAGTGTTGTGGTTGTTTATTCTGTTGTAAGAGTACCCGAAGTTAAGTGTCAGCAGGCCCGATGTATTATCGTTCGAAATAAGATTCCACGCAATTCCAGCCTGGCTTAGATTGTAATTATAAAGGTAGTCTTTGGAAATAGCATTGAAGTTTGAAGTTGTACTGATGTGATACAGTTGAGGAGAAATAGTGATCTCAGAGGATCTGAATATTCCGAGACCGGCAGGATTCTGGCTAAGGGTTGACAGATCGCCACCCAGAGCTGTAAAGGCTCCACCCATTGACAGGAATCTTGCGGTTCCGCCATAAAAGACCTGGGAGTACCTTAAAGCATCATCAACGTTTTGAGCCGATGCTCCTGAAATCGTTGTAATTAATGCTGCAATTATCAATATTATCTTTTTCATAAAAACTACATTTGTGTTAAAAGCATGTCAGCACTCTGATATAGAATGGATTTATTTTGTTATACAATATTGTTGTAGAATCTTACCTTCTGCCCGATGAGCTGGATGAAGATCCTGATGAGGATCCTGATGAAGAACCGGATGAAGATGATCCTGACGAAGAGGAACCTGAAGAATATGAGCTTCTTGATACAGATCCGGAAGATCCGCTGCTAACGGATGATCTGCTTCCTGAAGAGTTAAAGGATCCTGATGAGACAGAGCTGCCTTCAGAACTTCTTCTTGAAGGTATTGAATAACTTCCTGAATTATTGTAGTATGAAGATGATCTGCCCTGGCCGGTGGAAACAGATGAACTGCTTCTTCCTGTATTCGTATTCTGATACCTCTGATCAATATTTGTCCTGCCTGTATTAATATTAGTATTTGATCTGCTGTTATTAATGGGATTATTCTGATTTACATTGGAATTAATCCTTGTATTGTTATAAGAGGGCCTGGTATTCAGCTGTGGATTATTGTAGCTGGGAGTATAAGTTCTGCCTGCAGAATTATATTCCGGTCTGGTACTGACAGAACTCCTCGGTTGGGTTCCGGAAACATTTTCAGTACCTGATTTAACAGGGTCCTGGGTAATTTTTAAGTCGGCTGGATTTGCAGCTTGGCGGGTATCAACCACAGATGATTCTACAGTTCTTCTGGAAGCAGATGATACTGCCTGTGTAGCAGAAGCAGGCCTTCCCGTTGCATTGGTGTTTGTTCCTCCCGAAAGATAGCTGTCCCGTCGTGAAGAGACACCTGTTGCAGATGATGTTCCACCTGCCCATCTTGATGAAAGCGTGCTTGCTCTTTCATTTCTGCCATATGTGACCGAATTTCTTTCATTATAGATATAAGTACCCGGGAAGTAGCTGTATCTTCCATAGTAAGGAGAATACCATGAGCTGTAATATGGCGAGTAAAATCCTCCGTAATAGTTGTTGTAAAATCCGCCATAGCCATAATAAAACGGATCGTAGTAAAACGGATCGTAATAATTATAGTAATATGGGAATCCTCTGTAGCCAAAACTATATCCGAAAGACGGGAATCCCCAGCTGAA
>DCVC01000140.1:0-655 GCA_002328625.1 Bacteroidales bacterium UBA2198 | reverse complement strand
GAAACAAGGGTATCTGCAGCATAAATGTTGTCATAATACTCCTCAGCCCTTAAATTTCCTTCGGGAATTCTGTTATTTATTGAAGGTGTGGCTCTGACTACCGGTTGATCGGATGCCAGGTAGTAAAGATCATCATATTCAGTTCCAACATAAAGCCCTGATGAACAGGAACCTAATGTGAGAAGTGCGATGCCGAATATGTAATAAAATGCTTTCATTTTACTTTCCCCCATTGTTTTATTTAAATACTCTCAAATTCTATACCAAACTGTATTCTACCTGGATTTATCTTTTGACTATCTAGCAAATTTAACAATTCTTTATCGAAATTACAACTATTTTAATATTAAACAGAGCCTCTTAATGAGGCGTCTGTTATTTTCTCCTGCTGTTACCTGGTGAATCAGATGATCTTGAACTGCCGGCTCTCGAATCAGATTTGCCTGATGTGCTTCTCTGGGCCGATACAGCAGATCCTTTCTGACCTGAAACTGAGCTTCTTGCCGCAGGAGTACTTNNTTACAGATCTGGTCTGGCTTGAGCTGTTTGCCGGCGTACTAATTTCCCTGCTCTGGATCGAATTATTCCCTGAGCTTCTTATATTAGCCGGACTGTTTTGACTTCTGACTGTATTCTGATCACGGTTCTGGTTCTG
>DCVC01000040.1 GCA_002328625.1 Bacteroidales bacterium UBA2198 | reverse complement strand
ATGAACTTTCCAATCTGAGACTGATATCAGACATTCATAAAACAGATGCCAGCAATGGTGCAGGTGATGATGCAAAAAGTTGTGGAAGCATTCTTGAAGAAATTTTCGAAGTTATCAGCAGTTATCTGGTTCTTTGCAGTGTCTCAGAAGATAACAGATTCCGGGTAGTTGATATTAATAAAAGAGCCCGGGAGATTGAGGGTGTCAGAAAAAACGAAATCGTAGGAAAATTCATTGAAGAGACACCCCTGATAAACAGAGTAAAACTTATTGAGCTCCTTAACCATGTGAGAATCACTGGCGATACACATAAATTAGCTGCCTCGGCAAAAGGGGATGATTCTGAGGGTTTTTATTTGGGCTATATCCTTACTTCCGGTAAAATATTGATTAAATGGGAACAAGGGCATCAGCATAAAGGCCATGAGGATAAGATTAACAGGGAAAAAGCTTTTCTCGAACATCTTATTGATTCGACTCCTGAAGCAATTGCAATAACTGACTGTAATGGGAAATTAACACTGATCAACATCGAATTCACAAACCTGTTTGGGTACACACTGGAAGAAGCAATCAATCAGGATATTAACGATCTGATTGTTCCTGATGAGTTGAAAAATGATATTGTCAGGATAGGGGACCTCTCCATACAAAAGCAGAAAGTGTTCAGGCAGACCATCAGGAAGGATAAATATGGCAACAAGATCCAGGTGTCATTAATAGCTACAAATATTGTTATTAATAATGAAATAGTTGCATATCTCGGCATCTACAGGGATATTACAGTCGAAAGGAAGAAGCAACTGTTGCAGGAGATTCTGTACAACATATCAGCCGCAGCTCTTAACCAGTTTGATATGAAGGACATATATCCTACAATTGTTCACGAATTAAGCAAAATATGGGATACAGGCAATTTCTTTATTGCTCTTTATGATAAAAATACCGAAACTCTTTCATTGCCCTTTTTCTCGGATGAAAAGGATAACTTTCAGGAAGTACCTGCAAGAAAAACAATTACCGGATGGGTAATTAGCCTCAAAAAGTCTGTACTGCTTAAAGAGAATGACATCAGAGATCTGGAAACTTCCGGTGACATAGGACTTGTAGGTACACCGTGCAAGGTGTGGATGGGTATTCCTCTTAAGGCAGACAATGAGATAATAGGTGTTATGTGTTTTCAGGATTACCACGATGAGAATAAATTCACTCAAAATGATGTGAATGCATTGGAATTTATTGGAAACCAGGTAGCTGTCGCCATTCAGAGAAGGACCATGCTTAACAATGTCATCCTTGCCCGACAGAAAGCAGAAGAAGCGGCACTATCAAAACAACAATTCATGTCAACAATGAGTCATGAAATCAGGACGCCACTTAATGAAGTTATCGGAATTACTAACCTGTTGCTTCAGGGTAATCCAAGAGAGGATCAAATGGACTTTATTAAAACGCTGAGATTTTCTGGCAACCACCTGCTGACCCTGGTAAATGATGTCCTTGACTATAATAAGATGGAATCCGGAAAAATTGTCTTTGAACAGACTCCATTTAATCTAGGCGATTTTCTGAATGATATAATGAGATCATATTCATTCAGGTCAAAAGCAAAAAATCTTGAATTTGAGATAGTTAAGGATCATGGCCTGCCTGACCGCGTGATCGGCGATCCGATAAGACTGAACCAGATCCTTTCTAACCTTCTTTCAAATTCACTTAAATTCACCAATCAAGGCAGTATAACATTCCTGATCAAAGAATTAGAAAGGAAAAACAATCAATCAAAAATTGAGTTTACTGTAAGAGATACAGGCATAGGTATTCCAAAAGAGAAACATGGATTTATTTTTGAAAGCTTTACTCAGGCCTCGCCCGATACAACAAGGAACTATGGCGGTACCGGTCTTGGTCTGGCTATCTGTAAAAAACTTGTCGAATTGCAGGGAGGAATGATTGAAGTTGAAAGTGCCCCGGGAAATGGATCATCCTTTAAATTTTTTCTGACATTTGGTATCTCCGATCAGGAAGACAGGATCCAGGTCAACGAATTTTCGGAAACTTATGTGGGACTTGAAGGTAAAAGGGTGCTGGTGGCGGAAGATAACAGGCTTAACTTCTTCGTTGCAAATAAATTCCTTCTAAGTTGGGGAATTAATGTATCACATGCTGAAAATGGTAAAATAGCACTCGATATGCTGGAAAAAGAAGATTTTGATCTGATTATTATGGATCTGCAGATGCCGGTTCTGGATGGAGTAGAAGCTACAAGACTGATAAGAAACTCGGAGAATGCCAAATTGAAGGATATACCAATTGTTGCACTGACTGCAGCAATTATGTCGGAAAATCATGATAAAATTGATGATCTGAAAATAAACGACTATATCTTAAAACCCTTTAAACCCAGGGATCTTTTCGACAAAATAAAAAGACATATAAAGTAACACATTAAATATCAGGATTATCACTTAATACAATTCCTGCTTATATACTCAGTGGCCCTTTTGTTTCCCATGCTGAATGATTTCCTGAAATCATAACAGGCATCAGCTACCTTTCCTGAGTTAAGTAGTGCTATACCCTTATTGAGCCAGGTATCTGAATTACCTGGCTGAAGATCAAGTGCCATACTGTAATCCTTTATCGCCCAGTTCCACGACCTTGCTATGAAGTAAGCATTAGCCCTGTCAATATAACAATCCGGATCGTTGGGATTAAGCTTCAGGTTTCTCGAGAAATAATCGAGGGCTTTAAGATTATCTCCCGCCGCTGCCACAACCTTTCCTGCCAGGCTGAGGCTTCTCTTGTCTTCAGGGTAAAGATCAAGATATTTCTCAATATCAGACAGGGCTTTTGTTATTTCTCCTGTCTTTCTGTAACATTCAGCTCTGAGGATATAAATCTCCGCATCAGGAACCTCAAGGTCTAGCATCTTGGTGTAGGTTGATGATGCACCTGTCGGATTGGAAACACCTTCCTGTGCCCTGGCCAGCATCCGCAGGTATTTTTCATTATCAGGGTACCTGGCAATCAGGTTGTTTATTGTTTTTAAAGCTTCCTGATAATTTGCTAATTTCAGACTTATCAAAGCTGAAGCATAAAGGTTTTCATCTTTGTCCGGGTAACTTTTTCTAAGCTCGGATACTATTCTTTTACCTTCTTCAATATCTCCCTTTGAAACATAATATTCAATTTCCGACATCGATTTTTCATAACTCCCGTATCTTTCCTTTTTCCAGAATTGCCTCCATTCAGGTCTGTTTTCAATAATAGTGAAGGCAGGATCAAGCATTAATTCCTTTTCAGTGACCTTAAAAGGAGAATTCAGGTTCCTCTCAAGGTGATAGAGTGCCGTTGCTGCATCACCCCTGAGTGCATAAATGCGCGAAAGACCATATTCTCCTGAAAAGGATTTCAGGTTACTGGCTGAATTGAAATCATTGACTGCCTG
>DCVC01000303.1:16159-16875 GCA_002328625.1 Bacteroidales bacterium UBA2198 | reverse complement strand
TCACAGGACATGGTACTTGGTCTCTACTATATAACAAAGGGAAGAAAAAGTACACCGGCTGATAAGGTCAGAGGTGAAGGACTAATGTTTTATTCACCCGAAGAGGTCAATATAGCTTACAATGAAGGGAAAATAGATCTTCATGCGATTATCAAGGTTAAGGTTAATGACAGGATTAACGGGGAAATGATCAATCATATGATCGAAACAACGGTGGGAAGAGTGATCTTCAACCAGTATGTTCCGGCGGAAGTTGGTTTCCTGAATGAAATACTAACAAAGAAATCGCTACGCGATATTATTGGAAGAGTGCTTAAGCTTTCTGGTACTGCAAAAACGGCTCAATTTCTCGATGCTATCAAGAACCTTGGATTTTATTCGGCATTCAAGGGAGGACTTTCATTCAACCTGGACGATGTAATCATTCCTGAAGAAAAAGCAAAGTTTGTTACCGAGGGTTACGAGCAGGTTGAAGAAGTGCTGAATAATTACAGCATGGGATTTATAACCAATAATGAGCGATACAACCAGATAATTGATATCTGGACACATGTCAATGCGAGACTTACCCAGTCGTTGATGAAGCAGCTTTCAAACGATAAGCATGGCTTCAATTCAGTATATATGATGCTTGATTCAGGTGCAAGGGGATCAAAAGAACAGATACGTCAGCTTTCAGGAATGAGGGGTCTTATGGCCAAACCTCAGAAGTCAGG
>DCVC01000303.1:7701-16099 GCA_002328625.1 Bacteroidales bacterium UBA2198 | reverse complement strand
TGACCCGACGGCTTGTTGATGTGTCACAGGATGTGATAATTAATGAAGAAGACTGTGGAACTTTAAGGGGATTGGTAGCAACTGCCATTAAAAAGAATGAGGAGGTTGTTGAGTCTCTTTATGAAAGAATACTGGGACGTACTACAGTTCATGATGTATACCACCCTCTTACAGGCGACCTGATCGTTGAAACCGGACAGGAGCTGACTGAAGAACTTGCTACGAGAATAGAAGATTCCCCGATAGAACAGGTTGAGATAAGGTCAGTGCTTACATGTGAGTCAAAAAAGGGTGTTTGCGCCAAATGTTATGGCCGTAACCTTGCCACAGGTCATATGGTTCAAAAAGGTGAAGCAGTAGGGGTTATCGCAGCCCAGAGTATTGGTGAACCCGGTACTCAGCTGACACTAAGGACATTCCATGTTGGAGGTACAGCATCAAATATAACAACTGAATCGAGATTGATCGCCCGCTACAACGGAATAGCTGAGATTGAGGAGTTGCGGTCAGTACCAAGAAAGGATCCTGAAAAAGGAGATATAGATATTGTTATAGGACGCCTTGCCGAACTCAGAATCATTGACAAGAAAACAAATATTGCTCTAACCACCCATACAATACCTTATGGTTCAAAGCTTTATATAAAACCGGGACAGGAGATTGAAAAGGGCAAGCTTATATGTGAATGGGACCCATTCAATGCTGTTATTATAGCTGAGATAAGTGGTAAGATAGGATATGATTACCTTATTGAAGGAGTTACTTTCCGTGAAGAATCGGACGAACAGACAGGCTTTAAAGAGAAGGTGATTATTGAAAGCAGGGACAAGACCAAGAATCCGGCAATTAAAATATTATCACCCAAAGGTGAGGAGCTGAGATTATATAACCTGCCGGTCGGGTCACATCTTGTAGTTGATACCAATAAAATGGTTGAAGCTGGTGAAGTTCTTGCTAAAATACCGCGTGCTGTCGGAAAATCGGGTGACATAACCGGAGGTCTTCCTCGTGTAACTGAGCTTTTTGAGGCTCGTAATCCGTCTAATCCTGCGATTGTTTCTGAGATTGACGGTGAAGTAACATTCGGGAAGATAAAGCGTGGGAACAGGGAGATTTCAATTAAGTCAAAAACCGATGAGGTTAAGAAATATCTTGTTCCTCTTTCCAAACAGATCCTTGTGCAGGAGAATGATTACGTAAAAGCAGGTGTTCCTCTTTCTGACGGAGCAATAACTCCTTCAGATATACTTGCAATAAAAGGCCCGACCAAAGTTCAGGAATACATCGTGAATGAAATACAGGAGGTGTATCGTTTACAGGGTGTCAAAATCAATGACAAGCACTTTGAGATCATTGTCCGGCAGATGATGCGTAAGGTGGAAATAGTTGACCCGGGAGACACCAAGTTCCTTGAACGACAGGTTGTTGACAAGCTTGAGTTCATGGATGAGAATGACTGGATCTATGGCAAAAAAGTAATAATTGATGCCGGTGATTCCCAGACTCTGAGACCGGGAATGATTGTATCAGCACGTAAATTAAGAGATGATAATTCAATTCTTAAGCGTCGCGACCTGAAGATAGTTGAAGCAAGAGATGCAATTCCTGCCACCTCAAGTCAGGTATTGCAGGGAATTACCAGGGCCGCTCTGCAGACAAACAGCTTCTTCTCAGCTGCTTCATTCCAGGAGACAACCAAGGTGCTTAATGAAGCCGCAATTCTTGGCAAAGTGGATAAGCTTGAAGGACTCAAGGAAAATGTAATTGTAGGGCATCTCATACCTGCAGGTACGGGCCAGAGGGAATATAACAGTATAATTGTAGGCTCGCTCGAAGAATACGAGAACATCACTGGTGAAACTATTGAAGCTGAGACAGCTTCAGCAAAATATAACTAACATGTTTTAGCAATGTCAGATAACAAGGGTCCAAACCAGATCAGCATTGAACTGAATGAAGAAGTAGCGCAGGGTACCTATTCAAATCTTGCTGTTATAACACATTCAGCCTCTGAATTTGTGATAGATTTTGTCCGTATCATGCCGGGAATACCAAAGGCTCAGGTCAAATCAAGGATAATTCTTACACCTGAGCATGCAAAAAGACTTGTAACAGCACTTCAGGATAATATTGCAAAATATGAATCTGTCCATGGGACTATCAAGGAAACTATAGGATCCGGGCCCGTTATGCCGCTGACATTCGGCGGCCCAACGGCCCAGGCCTGACGGTTTGTTTTTTGCTCAAATCAAAAATAATCCGTATCTTTAAAGGTTATATCTGTAATACTGTAAGAAAAATCTAAAATGTTTAACAGAATACTTACGAGAATATTGGTTATCGGCCTGATATCTTTACCTCTGTTTGCAGATCTGGGATGCAAGAAACAACCAAAGTGTGGCTGTGACGGAGATGCCCTTTTTGAACTTGACAGGGAGCAGGCAAAAGTCTATTTTACGGAATCAAGTGCCACATTTTCTCCAATGTCAAATCCTTTTTCAACTTATTATTTTTGTAATCCTGGTGAGATGTATCCGAAACTTTCCGAATACAAATCAGGAGACCTGATATTGGTTTCAGGACGTGTTTACTGGGAATGCAACTATCTTTATCAGAGCAGTAATTACTCGTATCAGACTTACTACAAGGTGTATATGATCCAGGTTTCTGATGTCACAATAGATCTTTACGGAAAGAAATAAACTTACATTCCTCTGCCCGTCAACCGTAACGCATAATCCAACAATAGATTCTTATTATTTCTTCAATTTTGTACCTTTCAGAAAATTTTCTGATGATATATTATAATATATCTTTTATGGGAGCAGGAAATGTGGCATCAGCACTATGTGAAGAGATGTTTGCAAGGGGGCATAATATTGTCCGGATAGTTTCAGAGACGGAAGAAAGAGGTTTACTTCTGGCTGATTCATGCAATGCCCTCTGGTCGGATAAACCAGATTTCACAGAAAAATCAGATATCCTTATAGTTGCTGTTCCCGATAACCGGTTAAGGAATGTGCTGAGCAAGATTAAATGCGGCAACAGAACTGTTGTTGTCCATACTGCAGGCAGTTTCGGACTGGAGGTTTTTCCCGGCAAAATAAAACACCCGGGCGTCCTTTACCCTCTGCAGACATTCACCCGTGGAAGAAGCATTGATTTTAAAGAACTCAATTTTCTGGCTGAAACATCTGATCAGTTTTCCTTTTCAATTCTGAAGAATCTTACATTATCCCTCGGCAGCAAAATAATGAAGTCTGAAGCCGGCAATAGAAAAATGCTTCATCTGGCTGCAGTCTTTGTATGCAACTTCACCAATCATATGTTCACTGCGGGAAAGGAAATTTCCTCAATTGCCGGATTCCCTTTTGAAATACTGGAACCTTTGATTACGGAAACTTATAATAAAGCGGTTGACAAGGGACCCGAGATTTCACAAACGGGACCTGCTGTCAGGCATGATATAAAAACTATTAAAAAGCACCTGAAATTGTTATCTTTCAAACCCGAATACCGGGAAATGTACATGGCGATCACTAGTTCAATAATTGAATATTATAAAAAGCGCTAAGATATGACCAATTTTAAAGAGGATCTTGCAAGGGTAAAAGCTTTTGTTTTTGACATTGACGGAGTATTATCTCTACAGACAATTAATCTTAATGCATTCGGGATCCCAAACCGGACAGTTAACCTCCGGGATGGTTATGCTTTGCAGCTTGCGATCAAAAAAGGCTACCATATCGGGATTATTACAGGAAGCAACTCAAAGGACTATCAGAAACGTCTTAAAATGCTGGGGATTAAGGATGTATATCTCAACAGCCGGTCCAAGATGGAGCACTTTAATGATTTCATAAAGAAACATTGTTTAAACAGCTCCGAAGTTCTTTTCATGGGGGATGATATACCTGATTTTGAAGTAATGAAACATGCAGGAGTCGCAGTTTGTCCGTCAGATGCCGATAGTGAGATAAAACAGATCTCATCATATATTTCAGATAAAAAGGGCGGTGAGGGTTGTGTCCGTGATGTAATTGAACAGGTTCTCAGGCTCCATAACAAATGGATGGACGCTGAAGCATTCAGATGGTAAAAAATGAGGGCATTTTTAAATCTTATAAGATGGCACAATCTTATCATTGTAATAATTACGATGGTGCTGATGAGGTATGCTGTTATTGAACCACTGATAAGTAAAATAAGTATCATCCTGGAGAATGGAACAGGAGAACAAATGCCAATGATCCTTCAGCTTCCGTGGTATGATTTTATTATTCTTGTCGCCGCTACTGTCTGCATAACTGCAGGTGGATACGTAATTAATGATTATTTTGATATTAAAACCGATCTAATAAACAGGGGGGAGGTTATTGTTGGGACAAAGATCCCCAGAAGAAGGGCGATGATGTGGCATAATATCCTAAACATTATAGGAGTACCGTCTGGTTTCTATATTTCATGGAGAGCGGGATATTTCTGGCTGGGAACACTTTTTCTGGTAGTTTCAGGACTGCTCTATTTCTATTCGGCAAGCTACAAGAGGCAATTCCTGATTGGAAATGTAATTGTGGCGTTGCTTACCGCAATGGTGCCCATGCTGGTTGTCATTTATGAATGGCCGGCATTATACAGGTTCTATGAATTGAATGCAGTTGTAGTCCCAAATTTCAACCTGATCTTTTACTGGGTGGGTGGATTTGCATTATTCGCTTTTCTTACAACACTGACCAGAGAGATTGTAAAAGATATTGAAGATTTCGAGGGTGACCTGGCTTACGGGAGAAACACTGTCCCTGTAATTGTTGGCATACTAACCTCAAAAATAACCGCTGTATGCCTTATCATAATTACAATTGCAGCATTGTATCTTGTATGGTATTTATTTATTAACGATAAAATAACTCTAATATATCTTTCACTTTGCATAGTTCTGCCTTTGTTATTGGCTATATATCAGTTAATTACCAGTAAGAATAAAAGACAGTTACACGGCGCAAGCAGGTTGATGAAAGTTGTTATGCTGGCAGGTGTTTTCTATGCTGTTTTAGTCAAAATAATTCTCACCTGGAATCTTTTCTGATAATGATATCTGATGAACTTAACAAATACAGGATAATTCTCGCTTCCCGTTCCCCGAGAAGAGCGCAGCTGCTAAGTGAACTCGGCCTCAGGTTTGAAGTTGCAATAAAGGAGTGGCCTGAATTCTATCCTGATTATCTCAAGGGCGAAGAGATTGCACTTTACCTTGCAAAGGAAAAGGCAAATGTTTTTAAGCAGGATATTAAAGTTGACGAAATTGTTATTACAGCTGATACAATAGTATGGTGCAACGGAAAGGTTCTTGACAAGCCTTCAGGAAAGGAAGATGCCTTTAAAATTCTGAAGGAGGTTTCCGGTAATACTCATGAGGTTATCACAGGCGTTTGCCTTCTGTCAGCTAAAAAGCAGGTTACTTTCTTCTCTTCTACCAAGGTTACATTTAATGAGCTGGATAACAAGGAGATAGACTATTATATTGAGAATTACAAACCGTTCGACAAAGCGGGTGCATATGGAATTCAGGAATGGATAGGAATTGCTGCATGCAGCAATATTGAGGGATCCTATTTTAATGTAATGGGCCTGCCGGTCCACATGGTTTACAGGGAACTAAAAAGGTTTATATCAATATGATCTAATATATTAAGTATGAGAAACAGAATATTAATTTACTGGTTACTGATAAGCTTGTTTCAAGGTCCTGTGATAAGGGCTCATGAGGGAATGTGGATACCTCTTTTGATTGAGAAATACAATATTAAACTGATGCAGGAAAAGGGATTCAGGTTAACTGCCGAAGATATATACAGTGTTAACAAGGCATCCATGAAAGACGCAGTTGTGTTGTTCGGAGGCGGATGTACAGGTGAGCTTATTTCTCCTGACGGACTTTTAATTACCAATCATCATTGCGGATATGGGCAGATTCAATCACATTCAACTCTTGATAACGATTATCTTACGAATGGATTCTGGGCTATGTCGAAAGACGAGGAATTACCCAATCCCGGCCTGTCAGTGACTTTCCTGAAATGGATGGAGGATGTAACAGAGCGGGTAATGAAGGGAACTGAAGGTATTGCCGAGTCTGAAAGAGTGGATAAGATCATAAATGACAATATTGCTGATATCAGGAAAAGTGCAATCCAAGGCACTGATTACACGGCAAGTGTCCGACCGTTCTATATGGGCAATCAGTATTTCCTTTTTGTAAATGAGTCGTATAATGATGTCAGGCTTGTGGGAGCTCCGCCATCTTCAATTGGTAAATTTGGCGGTGAGACCGATAACTGGGTATGGCCTCGTCATACAGGTGATTTTGCCCTTTACAGGGTTTATGCCGGCAAAGATAATAGGCCGGCTGCTTATTCAAAGGAGAATGTCCCCTATAAACCGATTTATCATTTCCCGATTTCTTTAGGAGGCGTAAATGAGGGTGATTTTACAATGGTTTTTGGTTATCCTGGCGCCACATCACAATATGTACCCTCTTATCATATCGACATGGTAAAAAATCATCTTAATCCCAAAATGATAGATCTCAGGACAAAAAAAATTGAAATAATGGAAGCGGCCATGAACAGTAATCCTTTAACCAGGATCCAGTATTCCGCAAAAAAATCGGGAATTGCCAATTCCTGGAAAAGATGGATAGGAGAGAACCAGGGGCTTGAAAGGATGAATACCATTTCAGACAAGCAAAAATATGAAGAGGAGCTAACTAACTGGATCAGTGAAGATAATTCAAGGAAGGAAAAATTTGGTGGTGTGCTGCCCGGATACAAGGAATTATATGATGCACTTAAGGATTACACACTTGTGAATAACTACACAAATGATGTGTTTTTCAGCAGGGGAACAGAAGCAGTAGGATTTGCAAGGAACCTGAAGCCCCTGTTGATATTATATGAATCAAATGCGGACGAAGAGAGTATTAAATCCCTTAAGGAGTACCTTATTCAATCGGGTAAAGAGTTTTTCAGGAACTATAATCAGGAGACAGACAAGAAGCTTTTTGTTACGGTGATGACCATGTATGGCGAAAACCTTGATACTGAATGGCAGGCCCCGGAGTACATCAGGTTAAGAAATTCGTGTAAAGGGAATTTCACCAAGGTCGTTGATAAGTTATATAAAGAGACAATTTTTGCAGATGAGGTAAAATACAAAACATTTGTTGAAGGCTTTAACAAATCAAGCATTCACAGGCTTCTCAAAGATCCATTCTACATTCTGTCTGTTGGTGTAACCGACTTTGTTTCTGCTAATGTACTACCCGAATTAAACAGGCTGAACAGAGAATTACAGAAACTTAACAAATATTTTATGACTGCACAGATGGAGTTTGACAGTGGAAAATTGTTTTATCCCGATGCAAATTCCACTCTAAGAGTAGCTTTTGGTTCAGTCAGGGGATACTTTTCCCGTGATGCGGTTTACTTTACCCATTATACTACCCTGAAGGGCATTATGGAAAAAGACAACCCTGAAATATATGATTATGACGTTCCCGACAAATTGAAAGAACTTTATTACAAAAGTGATTTTGGTCGTTATGTGCAGGTCGGGGAGGTTCCAGTCTGTTTTATTGCCACTAACCATACTACAGGAGGTAATTCGGGTAGTCCGGTAATAAATGCTGACGGACATTTAATAGGGATAAATTTTGACAGAGCATGGGAGGGTGTTGCGAGTGATCTTGCCTTTAATCCGGAACAGAGCCGGAATATTAGCCTGGACATCAGATATGCATTATTCGTTATTGACAAATTTGCCGGGGCCGGCTATTTGCTTAATGAAATGACCATCATAGAATAACTCTGTGTAAGTTTTTTTATCACACAGAGGGACAATGAGATTGCACTTAGTTTCACAGAGAAGAAGAATGTATAATTGCTGATTAAAATCTGACAGTGTATTTTATCTTAGCTCTTGCTTCATATACCTCCGTCCTGAACCTGTCAAACGGATCGATCAGAGGTGAGTTGAATGTCAGAAAGATCTCCTTCCCTGGTTTTATTATCCACTGAAATCTGGATTGCCAACCTGTCGTTTCGGTTCGGTTTTCATATTGCGCAAAATTATACCAGGTAATATTGGGACTGAACAGGAAATTCATGTTTAACCTGTATATCTGAGCTGCAAAGTCACCATCCGGAAGGCTGATCCATTTACGATCCGATTCCAGTCCGATATATACAGGGACTGCAATTTTATACCCTGTCTGAATGAGCAAATCAGTTCTTTGTCCTGAATAGAAAGAACCTGTTGAAAACCTTGTTGCCACCCATAAATTTCTTCTTTTGGCAGAAGTTAACTGCAGGGAGTGTCTCCAGAAGTGATACTTATCGGC
>DCVC01000303.1:0-7654 GCA_002328625.1 Bacteroidales bacterium UBA2198 | reverse complement strand
CAGTAATGAAGTTGTATTTTATTCCCGTTTTGATTTGAAGAATATTGGAATTACGGGGACGTGGGCCTGCTGTAAAAGAACCATAAAAATCTCTTATATTATTTCTTGGAACAAATCCCAGTCCGGATGTAAAATTTTCACCAATTTGCAAATATCCTATCCTGAAGTTAAAAAAGTCATTCGGATAATTGATTTCGGTTCCGAATGATATATTATCGGATTTGATACCTGGAGTAAAAGACTTAAGACCATATAGATTAAAGATCAGGTTCTTGTTTCCTGAAATTTCAGAGCTGGCAAGCCTGATATCAAATCCCGCAAGAGAATTATTTTCCTCTGAAAATGCATTTCCATTAGTAGCTATTATCCCGATAGAAGATTGTTTCCGGAAATTCCTGCTGATCCTTCCGACTGTATATCCAGAGTTAACCCATTCATTATCATCCCTGATATGCAGAACTCCAAAATTCCAGTCTCCTGCTTTGCCTGTTATCTTACTCCCATACTTGATTCTTACGGGATCTCCGTTTTCGTCAAGACCTATTCGTCTTGAAAAGAAGGGGATCATCATTGTCCCCTGGGGATTTTCACGGTCACCGTTAATGCCAAAATTGAAATAATTTGCTCCATCCAGGAAGAAGTCCCGTTTTTCAGGAAAGAAAAGAGAGAACCTGGTCAGGTTAATCTGTCTTTCATCAACCTCGGTTTGCGCAAAATCGGTATTAACAGTTACAGCTGATTTAAGTGAAGGAGTTAACTGATAGAACAGGTCTATTCCACCATCAAGAACAGGTTTTGGTTCTCCGTCAGTTTTCCTGCTAAGACCACCGGTCAGGTAAGGTATAATATCAAGTCCGATACCCTGGGTTATGTTTGTCAAACCAGTTATTCTGCCTGCATCGGAAATCTGGAATCTGTCAGCATTTAATGAAGTTGCCGGCCAGTATGATGATTCTGATTTTCGTTTGATGTGCCTTATCAGTTTCAATCCCCAGGTGTCCTGCCCCTTTTTAAATGCAAGGGTCTTAAAAGGAATAATAAGTTCCCCGCTCCAGCCTGTGTCAGTGATTTTTGCTTTTCCGTTCCAAAGGCCATCCCATGATTTATTGAAATCCTTACCGTTTTCACTTATCAGAGCATCACCTATGCTTCCTCTCGGGCCTATCTGAAACCAGTAACCATTTCGTCCATCAAGGTAAGTGTCAAATATTATCTGTACCCTGTCATCATCACCCAGGCTTACATCACGAGCCAGCTCTTTTGCTGTAATTCCTCCCTTTTCATCAAAACAACGGATCCCGACATAAATATTGTTAAGATCGAACAGGAAAAGAAATTCAGTTTTTTCCGAAACAGGTTTATCTGTATCCGGCTCTCGCTGGAACAGGTCACTTATTATTGCAGCTTTTGACCATAGTTCTTCATTGACCCAGCCGTCGATATCAGGCGGTATATCAGTATAAACAGCCTTTATTGAGGGCTGGGTAAAAACTGAAAAGGTACTGATAAAAATCAGTACCGTTATGCCGGAAAAGAATCTGATAATATTTAACACTGTAACAGATCAGATTTAAATAGTCAGTATGATCTGATAGTTTTAAGTTTATCCGCGAACTTTTGATAAACAGCCTCCTGCTGAGCAATCTGATCTTTTATACTATTCTGAATTCTTTCATTCCTTGGCATTTCCCTGGTAGCCTTATTAATTGCGTTGGTAGCTTTGTTTATCTTTTTCTCCGATGATTCGATAGATTTTAATGCTTTCTTTTTTCTATTTTCAAGTTCTTTTACTAAATCCATCTTTTCCTTCTGGGCAGCTTCTGCTTCAATATTAATCAGCTCATTGTTATGTTCAGTCATTGCCACTGAGACACTATTCAGTTCATTATTCTGGATAATAATATTCTCTTTTTCACGTGCTATCAAATTATTGTTTGTTTGAATTGATCTGTTAAAGCGGGTATTCTGAGTTTCAAGGGATGACAATTCCCTTTGAAGATCGCGGAGTTTCCTCTCTTCAGCATCAGCCTGACTCTTTGCAAGATCAATATATTGATTTTTAGCAAAATCTTTCAGGTAGTTTTTAGCCCTGTTTAGCTCTGCCTCACCTGTTGAAACTTCAATATACTGGTCCTTTTTCAGTTCATATGATACAGTAAGCTGAAGAATGGTATCAAGGTTCATCAGCCTGCTGAAAACATTGACCGGATTTGGACTTAAATTTTTAATCCTGGCTCCGAATATCGACATATCCCTGTTCTCAGTGATCACTTTAGACCTTGTGCCTGTCTCCAAATCTTTTATCCATGCCTTCAGGGTTTTGTTATAATCCACCTCAGGAATGGTTACAGATATAGCCGGGAACCTGGAATTACCAAATTGAAGGCTGTCTTCAAAGACAAATAACGGTTTCTGGGCTTTGATTCCGAGAAATGGAACTAAAGCCAGCACTAATAAGGTAGATATTGACTTCATGACTATGTGTTTAATAATTGTTCTTAGATGTGTATAAATATACTAAGAATTAAGTAATCATTAAAAGAAAAATGTGTCTTTCTATTTCCTTCAACGCGACTCAACAAGTACTGACAGATAATATGATACTATTTAAATTATTATCTTTCAGAGTTGAATTTATGTTTTAGATGATCAGGATAGTTATTGATGATAAGATCCCTTTTCTTAAAGGTGTCCTGGAATCATATGCAGAAATAATCTGCCTGCCAGGAAAGGAAATAAACAGGGATGTTGTGAAAAAAGCTGATGCAATGATCATCAGGACCAGGACAAAGTGCGATGAATCTTTGCTTGAGGGTACCTCTGTGAAATTTATTGCAACAGCAACTATTGGTTTTGATCACATTGATACTGAATACTGCGAAAAAAACGAAATCAGGTGGACAAATGCGCCGGGATGTAATTCAGTGTCTGTTCAACAATATATTGCATCAGCACTCTTTAAGATTGCAACGAAATCGTATTGCCGTCTGAAGGATAGAACCATTGGTATTATCGGAGTCGGGAATGTAGGCTCCAAAGTTGAGAAGTTAAGCAGGATATTGGGAATGAGGGTTTTGCTTAATGATCCACCAAGGGCACGGAAGGAAGGTGAGGAGGATTTTGTCAGCCTTGAAACCGTTTTACATGATTCTGATATTATTACACTACACGTACCCCTTAATATGACAGGGGAGGACAGGACATGGCATCTTTTTGATGAGATGCTATTGGGTGAAATGAAAAAGGGGGTCTGGTTGATTAATTCTGCACGCGGAGAGGTTGTCAAAACATCATCTTTAAAGAAGGCTATAAGAAGTGGAAAAACAGGAGGGGTGATACTCGATGTATGGGAGAATGAGCCTGATATCGACATCGATCTGATGTCGGAAGCATTTCTTGCCACTCCTCATATTGCAGGTTATTCCACCGATGGAAAAGCAAAGGGAACCTCAATGGTTATTAATTCGCTTAGCAGATATTTCAATCTTCCTTTGCAAGATTGGTACCCTCCTGATGTACCTGATCCTGATAAACCTTTAATACTGATTGATTGCAAAGGAAAGACTTCAGAAAAAATTATTATGGAGGCTGTCTTGCATACTTACAATATTGATGAGGATGATAATAGTCTCAGGTTTAATCCTGCAGATTTTGAAAAATTGCGGGGTAATTACAGGACGAGGCGCGAATTTCCTGCATTTACGGTCAGATTAATAAACAGATCGAAGGAAGCTGAGAGGATCCTTAAAGAATCAGGATTTATCGTTGTTTACTAGGAATGAACCAGTTCCTTTGCCATTGCGTACTCCTTCACCTGGAATACGAAAGCCTGCAGTCTTGTATCGAGTGAAACGGTATCCTGTCCGTCGTATGCAATATTAATAAAGGGGATATTATTATGGTCTTTGCGGAAAGAATCACTAACTGAAGCAACAAGTGTTCCGGGCATACAGGTAAAGGGAAGTATTGCAGCCATCCCTGAAACACCCCTTTTTGTCAGTGCAACCGAAGTTCCCATCGCTATGGGAGGATCTCCGTCATAATACTTGTTTACATAAGTATTGCATAAGCTTAACATATCGTGTAGTGAAACATCTTTTTCGTGATCAGTGATTTTTTTAACGTTCTTCAATAAGTAATTTGCTATTATATCCTGACCAAAGCCCTGAATCTTTGATTTTATTACACCTTTTCTGTCATTTTTCCACAAGCTGTCACGGGTGAAGCGATAAGTGGAATAGTAGATCCATTCTGAGAAAGGACCGACAACAACCTCGACACCAAGGTCTTCGAGCCGGTTTGCTATATTACCATTGCATCCTGCATTATCACGCATGAATATTTCACCAATAATTGCCACCACCGGTTTGCGCTGACTTCTGTCAACCTTTATGGCAAGAAAATCTGAAGCTATTCCTTCGAGAACCCTTCGAAGCCCTTTTGAACCGTTTTCAATGCAGTGTTCAAGTCTTTTAATTGAATCTTCATAAAGTTTATCGGAATCACCCTTATTCAATTCATACGGTCTCGTTTCCCTGTGAATCTTTCTTATAAAATCTGCAACAATAAATCCTCTCCATGCATTGATCCTGAACTTCTGACCATGCTCACCTGCGATATCTTCATAGGATGTGTCATTCGAAGGAGTTATCAGCTCTGCTTCAGAAAACCCAAGCCGGTCGAACAATATCCTGTGAAAATGGTTGTATTGTCCAAACCTGCACGGACCATTGTGATCGGGCATGAAGAAGCTCATTTTGGAAGGATCAGCCCCGGGTTCCATTAATTTTTTTACAAAACTGCCTGTAGTACAAATCATCGGAAAGCACTCCTTAGAAGAAGTGTACTTTCTGCCAATAGCAATCACTTCGTCATCTTGCTTTGGAAGTACTTCCGAAGGGACTCCGATACTACGTGTGGCAGCTGCGAGCAAATAGGCTCCGTCGTTCATATAGGGGAAATACAAAATCCTGTTCTTAGGCGGAGATGAAGGGCTCGGCCGGGGTCTGAAGATGACAACCTCCTTCTTCTCATTTTGTTCTGAACCTCTCAGACTATCGAGAAAGGCTTCAATTCTTGTGACCATACCGGCATCGGCAGAATGCTCATCTACTTCAAGATGAAGGAATGGTTTGCCTTTCAGCTCCTCGGTAACATAATGCCAGATAAACGAATCGGGGCCGCAGCGGAAATTACTGAGATAAACAGCATATAACCCGTCTGTTTCTGCCACAAGCTGAGATGCTGCAATCATCTTTTGCCCGTTAGGCCAGTACATATTCCTGTAATTGATAAAGATGTTGTAGGGAGAAAGATCCAGCATGTCAAGGGGAACCGGCATTACATTCTGGGCAATAAGTTTATCGATCAATCCGAGATTAAGATGTGAATCTGCGCTGTTATACGGCCTTCCAAGCAAAACAACGGGCCGGCAATTTTCAGGAATGTTCCTTAAAACATCTTTCCCGTATTCCACAAGACGTTTTTCGAATGAAACCTGGACGTGATCAGCTTTGTAGATTGCACTCCTTATATCTTCTTTCCTGATTCCGAATTTCTCATTGAAATAAGCTGTCATTTCTTTAACCAGAGCACGTTCAAAAAACCTGAAATGCAGAGTTGGAACCAACAGCTTTGATTCATCAATTTTACCCTTAAGTGCAGCTTTAACCATGAAGGGGTATGTCTGGATCCACGGGCAGTTACAATTAAAGGTCTTATTCCCCTCACGGAATTTGGCATTAACAATGAATGGAAGGAAAATATAATCCACTTCCTTCTCCAGAAGATCAATTACATGCCCGTGCATCAGCTCCACAGGCAGACATGTCTCTGTAGTAATTGTTTCAATAGATTGAGTTACAAGCGATTTATCTGATTCCCTGGAAATGACTACTGAAAACCCGAGCTCCTCAAAAAAAGTTCTCCAGAAAGGGAACTGTTGATAAAAGACCATAAGGGCACGCGGTATACCAATGGTGGTGGCTTTCCACTCCTTCTTTTCTTCATAGCCTTCCATCAGCATCTCGATTCTCTTTTTAAAGAGATTCGGGATATTATTAGCTTTTTTCTTACGGCTGTCAGTTTCATATTTCTCACATCGGCCTCCATAGAATAGAGATTTCTTTTCTCCCGTAATTTTGACTTTCCTTATTTCACAGTGATTGGTACAGCTTTGGCAGACAAACCTGCTAATATTATAGGTAACGTTCCTGACTCCGAATCCTTTAAATGTTGTCTTCTGCCCTTTTGCCATTGATCTTTTGGCAAGAATTGCTGCTCCTATGGCCCCGGTAACATCAAAATGCGGAGGGATGATTATCTTCTTCCCAAGTACCTGCTCAAATGCGGCCACAACAGCTTTGTTGTTTGTCACTCCTCCCTGGAAGAAGATCTTATTCCCTATTTTCCTGTCGGCAACAACCTTCTGGAGGTAATTATATACTATTGAATAGGCAAGGCCTCCGACAAGATTTTCATTCCTTGCTCCTTTCTGCATATAGGAATTGAGATCCGATTCCATGAATACAGTACAACGATCGCCAAGTTTTACCGGACACTCTGAGTTGAGTGCCATACACCCGAACTCTTCCACTATATTGATATTCAGTTTTTCAGCCTGTTCTTCAAGAAATGAGCCTGTGCCCGCAGCGCAAACCTTATTCATTTCAAAGTCAACAACTACGCCGTTCTCTATGCTGATGTACTTGGAATCCTGACCGCCAATTTCAAATATTGTATCAACAGTGGGATCATAGTCAATCGCAGCAGTAGCCTGAGCTGTAATCTCATTCTGTATTGTATCAGCACCAATAAAGTCACCTGTCAGATAACGTCCCGATCCGGTTGTGCCTGCACCTATCACTTCAACATGTTCGCCGACCTCCTCGTATATTTCAGTGAGACCTTTCTGAATTGCCTCGAGTGGTTTCCCTGCTGTTGGCAGATATCTTCGTGAAACAACCCTGTGCTCTTCGTCTATAAGAACTACGTTAGTGCTCAGCGATCCTATGTCAAGTCCGAGATAAACCGGAAGCTTGTCTTGACCAGGCTTAATGAAGTGCACCTCTTTTTTGTACTCTGCCTCAGATTCTTGCAGTTTGGGAAGGCTTGCAAACGAAGCGGAAGTTCCATCAAGATATTTTCCAAGTTTTGCCAGGTCCCCGAAATGATTCATGTCGAGACCATTGGAACGAGCATACATAACAGCGCCAATTGCCCCCATTGAAGCATGATAACTGGGTATAATAAGTTCATTTTCAGCGAGATTAAGGACATCTCTGAAGGCTCTTACCATGCCGGTATTGGCAGCAACACCACCTGAAAAAACTACAGGTTTAACAATCTCCTTGCTTCTGGCTACATTACTGCGGAAGTTTCTTGCCAGGGCAAAACATAAACCGGCAACAATATCATGCAAAGGTGTTGCTATTTGCTGATGATGAATCATATCACTCTTTGCAAAAACACTGCAGCGACCGGCAATTCTTGGGGGGTCAACAGACTTAAGCGACATTTCTCCAAATTCGTTTTCAATCGGAACACCTATTCTTCTTGCCTGCTGATCAAGGAATGATCCTGTCCCGGCTGCACATATACTATTCATCTCAAAGTCAACAAGCCTCGAATGACCATTTAAAGGATCCTTTTCGAG
>DCVC01000348.1 GCA_002328625.1 Bacteroidales bacterium UBA2198 | reverse complement strand
ATAAAGGCTGTTTATGATTTTGTAAAAAATGACGAATCCGTTTACGACTATCATGATCATGGAACAGCAGTACTCTCTGTACTTGCAGGAGACATTCCCGGTGGTATAAAAGGGACAGCTCCGTCTGCCGATTATATCCTGCTCAGAACGGAAGATACGGAAACTGAGTTTCCGGTTGAAGAGGACTTCTGGGCTGCCGCCGCTGAGTTTGCCGACAGCATAGGAGCAGACATAATATCCTCATCATTAGGGTATTCTTATTTTGACGATCCTTCACTTGATTATAAATTCGCCGACCTTGACGGGAATACAACATTTGTCACTCAGGTTGCAGATATTGCGGCTTCAAAAGGAATACTTGTTGTCAACAGCGCGGGTAATGAGAGAAACAAGACCTGGAAGTATATTATTGCTCCCTCCGATGGAGACAGCGTGATAGCAGTAGGCGCCGTTGACGGTAATAAAGTTATTTCTGCTTTTTCATCGGCAGGTCCTTCAGCAGATGGCAGGATTAAACCTGATCTTGTAGCAATGGGTGTACAAGTGCCGGTTCAGACAGATGTTTCAAACATATTCAGAGCCAACGGCACATCATTTTCATGCCCGATAATAACCGGTATGTGTGCTTCCCTGATGCAGGCCGTACCCAAAGCAGTAAATACCGATATTGCCTATGCACTTCGCCTGGCTTCCGACAGGTTCAATTCACAGCCAGATACCTTATACGGATACGGAGTTCCCGATTTCAAAAATGCGCTTACATACCTCCAGGAATTGCTTCTTCCTAAACCTGAGGATGTACCACTAATAGGACCAAATCCATTTACCACAGATATCAACATCATATTTCAGCATGATCCGTCCCGGTTGAAAATTGAGTTTTTTACATTGTCAGGAAGCCTGATTTCGAGGCGGATCTATAATTCATATGCCGGCAGATATCTGAAACTCTCCGATCTTCAGAATGCTGAAGATGGTATCTATATAATACGGCTTACAACTCCTGACAGAGTATACACACATAAGGTGATCAAAATCAATAATTAAAATGGTTGAAAAGTTATCATTATCAGAGCTCCAGCTGATTATCAAAGACTCTCTCTATCTTGCTCTTCCCGGCAATTACTGGGTTATCGCGGAAATATCCGAGATCAGGGAGAATTATGCAGGCCACTGTTATCTTGAGCTGGTCGAAAAGCACCCCGATGATAACAACATTAAAGCCCGTGTAAAAGCCATTATCTGGAGCAACCGGTACAGGTTTCTGAAATCATTTTTTGAAAATACAACGGGCGAATCGCTTAGAGAAGGAATTAAGATACTTGTTAAAACAACAATAGAGTACCATGAGATATACGGGCTCAGCTTGCTAATATCCGATATCGATCCTGCATTTACTATTGGAGAGATGGCTGTCAAACGTCAGCTTATTATTAAAAGACTTGAAGAAGAAGGGGTGTTTACCATGAACAAGGAAATTGATTTTCCGGTTGTGCCTCAAAGGATTGCAGTCATATCATCGAAAAATGCAGCAGGATACACCGATTTTATGAACCACCTGATCCAAAACAGCTACGGATATGTTTTCTATACAGTACTTATAGAAACCCCCATGCAGGGAGTTGAAACAGAGGCTGGTGTCATTAATGCCCTTGATAAAATAGCTTCCAAAGCTGAACTATTTGACGTTGTGGCAATAATTAGAGGCGGTGGCTCACAAACCGATCTAAGCTGGTTCGATAACTATAATATAGCGTACTACATAACACAGTTCCCTCTTCCGGTATTAACAGGCATCGGACATGAAAAAGATCTTTCGGTTACTGATATGGTCGCTTTTCATTCTTTGAAAACACCAACTGCAGTGGCAGATTTTTTGATCGACTGCATGAATAATACTGATAATCAATTAAATGAATTCAGCATTGAAATAATGGACAAATCAAGAATCATTGTTGAAGATAATAAACGCCGCCTCGAAATATCGAAAATGAAACTTATACCAGTGGCAAGGATATGGATTTCAGAGATAAAGGAACAGCTGTCAGATATGAAACTGGAAATTGTTAACTTTGGTAAAGAGTTTATATTTAAAGCCGTGCAAATGCCTTCTACTCAGACAGCAAGACTTAATTCCGCACTGAAAGCTCATTTTGAAAGGAATCATACCGGATTAATACAGAAAAGGCAAAACCTGATTAACATCACAATAAATTCAATTGGCAGGAACAAGATAATAATCAATATGCTGGAGAATTCCCTGAAAATACTGGATCCTGCGAATGTACTGAAAAGAGGCTTCACTATTACATCGCTTAATGGCAAAATATTGAAATCTAGTGCTCTTGTCAGTAAAGAAGATCTCATCGACACCCGGTTCAGTGATGGAAAAGTAACAAGCCGTGTGGTTGAGAAGAAAAGCTTATAAATGATGATGCCGGTAGAAGTAAACCAACTTTAAAATTATTTAATTATGACAAAGAAGGAATTTTCATTTAATGAAGCTGTTAGCGAGATAGAGAAGATCCTGAGGAACATTGAAAGCGGAGACCTGGATGTCGATAAGCTGGCACTTGAAGTAAAACGCGCTTCGGAACTGATACGCCAATGTCAGAAAAAACTCAGAACAACAGAAGAAGAAATAAACAGCATCTTTAAGGACCTTGTATAAAAAAATCCCGCAGGTTGGGTGCCTGCGGGACTTTACTTTACTACCCTAAACCTAAATCCATGAAAAAAAACTCATGTAACTGTTGTTGCTACCTGATATATATTTAACGTATCTAAGATACGAAATGTTACATATAATTACTAATATTTTTAAACAAATCCTGATTTTTTTATTAACAGGTCATTTTTCAACCCCAAGCACATCCTTAAAGGCTTTTATAAATGTCTCCTTTGGTAAGGCCCCCATCGCCATCTGAGGCTGACCAGAAGCAGGAACAAAAAGAAATGAAGGAATGCTTCTTATTCCAAAAACGGCTGCAAGTTCCTGTTCAACTTCAGTATTCACTTTGTAAACATCCA
>DCVC01000038.1:13290-23212 GCA_002328625.1 Bacteroidales bacterium UBA2198 | reverse complement strand
CTCTGATTATTTAGTAGCTTTTTTCTTGTTTGCAACAGTTTTTTTCCTGCCTTTGCGTGTCCTTGCATTGTTTTTGGTACTCTGTCCCCTTACAGGCAGACCAATTCTGTGACGGACGCCTCTGTAGCACCCTATATCCATAAGCCTTTTAATATTCATCTGTGTTTCAGAACGAAGTTCGCCTTCCAGTTTGTAATTATCGTTCAGGATACGGCGTATTGAATTTATTTGTTCATCCGTCCAGTCCTGAACCTTTGCATTCCTGTCAACACCTGCTTCATCAAGCACTTTCTGAGCAATGCTCCTGCCTACTCCATAAATATAAGTCAGGCCAATTTCGCCTCTTTTGTTTCTTGGTAAATCAACACCAACAATACGTGCCATATATAACTTTTCTTAAATGAGTTGCAAAATTAATTAAAATTATCCCTGTCTCTGTTTAAACTTGGGATTTTTCTTATTAATAACATAAATGCGGCCTTTGCGCCTGACTATTTTGCAACTGGCGCTGCGCTTCTTTATAGATGCTCTTACTTTCATTACCTTATTATTTCCTATTTATATCTGAATGTAATCCTTCCTTTTGTAAGGTCATAAGGCGACATTTCCACCTTTACCTTATCTCCGGGTAAAATTTTAATATAATGCATTCTCATTTTGCCCGAGATATGTGCAGTAATGACATGTCCGTTTTCAAGTTCCACTCTGAACATAGCATTGGAAAGGGCTTCGATAATAGTGCCGTCCTGCTCGATTGATGCTTGTTTCGACATACGATTACATTTTATTTATAACTTCTTCTATAAATTTAAAAGTTGTTAACACTTTCGCCTCCCCCTTGTCAATTGCCACGGCATACTCAAAATGTGCCGAAGGCTTTCCGTCTGCTGTTTTGATGGTCCAGCCATCTTTCATCTGCACTGTTTCTTTCTTCCCAAGATTGATCATTGGCTCGATACAAATTACCATGCCTTTTTCCATCTTTGAACCGGTTCCTCTCCGACCATAATTTGGTACCTCAGGCGGCTCATGCAGTCTTTTCCCGATACCATGACCCACTAATTCTCTTACCACAGAATACCCCCCGCTTTCAGCCCTGGCTTGCACAGCATATGAGATATCTCCTATTCTGTTTCCTGCAACAGCTTCCCTGACACCATCTTCAAGAGAAACTTTCGTGTATTCAAGAAGCCGTTTCACATTACCGTCAATCTCCCCCACAGCAAAGGTGTAAGCACTATCTCCGTACCAGCCATTTAATATCACTCCGCAATCAATTGAGATTATATCTCCTTCTTTCAACACATAATCTGATGGTATGCCATGTACCACCTCATCGTTTACAGAAGTACAGAGTGTCTTTGGGAAACCGCCATATCCTTTGAAAGCCGGCACTCCACCATGATCCCTTATATACTTTTCAGCCAGATTATCAAGATAAAGCGTGGTTATCCCTGGTTTGATAAATGACGCTATTTCTGCAAGTGTACGCGACACCAGCATATTGCTTTCTCTTAACAATCCAACCTCTTCATCAGTCTTTAGATACAACATCAAAGAACGTTAAGCAAATTATATTGACGTCACTGCGCTTGATCTTCCTTTAACACGGCCTGATTTCATAAGACCGTCATAATGACGCATCAACAGATGACTCTCAATCTGTTGCAAAGTGTCAAGTACAACTCCAACAAGTATGAGAAGCGATGTCCCCCCATAAAATTGTGCGAACTGGGGTGTAATTCCTGCTCTTACAGCAAAAGAAGGCAGAACCGCAATTAAAGCCAGGAATATCGAACCCGGCAATGTAATCCTTGACATAATAGTGTCAAAAAATTCCACAGTTTTTCTTCCCGGCTTAATCCCTGGAACAAAACCTCCGTTCTTCTTCATATCTTCCGCCATCTGGACCGGGTTGATCGTTATTGCCGTATAGAAGTATGTGAATAAAATGATCAGTATTGCTGTAACAAGATTATACCAGAAACCGTACATATTTGAAAAAGCGATCACAAAACCGGAGCTGGAATTGGAATAACCTGCAATGATTATCGGAAGCATCATGATAGCCTGAGCAAAAATAATGGGCATTACTCCGGCAGCGTTTACTTTTAAAGGTATATACTGACGGACCCCGCCATACTGTTTATTCCCTACAATCCGTCTTGCGTACTGGACCGGTACCCGCCGTGTGCCCTGTACCAGCAATATTGTACCAAGTATAACAACAAACAGTAATACTACTTCAGCAATAAGGGCAACAGGTCCGCCTGCACCACTCATTCTGGTCCCTGCTTCAAAAACGAAATTAGCTGGTAATCTGGCAATAATGCCAATCATAATAATCAGTGAAATACCATTGCCTATTCCTTTGTCGGTAATTCTTTCTCCCAGCCACATAACAAACATGGTCCCGGCAGTAAGAATAACGACTGATGAAAACTTGAAGAAAAATCCTGAAAGAACAAATGCTGAAGGAGGGAGTTGTGCTGCAAGGTTTATGAGATAAGTTGGTGCCTGGAGAACAAGGATCAGTACTGTAAGGTATCTTGTGTACTGGTTCATTTTACGTCTTCCGCTCTCCCCTTCTTTCTGGAGTTTCTGAAAATATGGGAATACTATCCCGAGTAACTGGACCACAATTGAAGCTGATATATAAGGCATAATCCCCAGGGCAAAAATCGAAGCCTGCGAAAAAGCTCCTCCCGAGAACATATCAAGAAGACCCATTATCCCTGACGAAGTCTGGCTTTTAAGGCCTGCCAGCTGAGAAGGATCAATACCCGGAAGTGTGACATATTTACCTATCCTGTAGATTAATATGATTCCCAAAGTATAGAGTAACCTTGCGCGAAGGTCTTCTATCTTAAAGATGTTCTTTATCGTCTGAATCAGTCTCATGTACTTAGAGTTTTACAATGGTGCCATTTTTGGCCTCTATGGCTTCCATGGCTGACTTACTGAATGCATGGGCATGAACCTCCAGTTTCCTTTCAAGTGTCCCTTTTCCCAGGATCTTGACCAGAGAATTCTTGGAGATTAATCCTGATTCTAAAAGTACTTCAATGTCAATCTTTTCAATGTTACGCTTTTCAGCAAGATTCTGCAGTGTAACCAGGTTTATTCCTTTATATTCCCTGCGATTAACATTTTTAAACCCATATTTCGGAATTCGTCTCTGTAGTGGCATCTGTCCGCCTTCAAAGCCGATTTTCTTGCTATAACCCGATCTCGATTTAGCACCTTTATGACCTCTTGTTGATGTGCCACCCCTGCCCGATCCCTGCCCGCGACCAAGACGCCTGCCTTTTTTTATTGATCCCTTGGCTGGTTTTAAGTTACTTAAATCCATAACTATAATGTCATTTATTAAATATTTTCCACTTTGACCAGGTGTCTCACTTTTTCAACCATTCCCATGATAGCGGGCGTTGCTTCATGCTCAACACTGTGGTTTAACTTACGGATTCCCAAGGCCTCAAGAGTTCTCTTCTGCCTTCCGGGTTTTCCGTTCCTGCTCCTTACCTGGGTAATTCGAATTTTTGCCATGTCATTTGTTTTTCTAACCGTTAAAAACTCTTTCCATTGGGATGCCCCGGTGTTCAGCAACTGAGAAGGGATCACGCATTTCAAGAAGTGCTGCAAAAGTTGCCTTTACCAGGTTATGAGGATTCGACGAGCCTTTCGATTTTGCAAGAACATTCTTTACTCCGACACTTTCCAGCACCGCACGCATAGCACCTCCTGCCTTCACTCCTGTACCTTCAGAAGCAGGTTTGATAAATACCTTTGCTCCACCAAATTTTGCAACCTGCTCATGAGGAACGGTTCCATTTATTACAGGAACTTTTATAAGGTTCTTCTTTGCATCTTCGATACCTTTTGCAATTGCAGTTGTTACCTCATTGGCTTTCCCAAGCCCATGACCAACAATACCATCCTCATTACCAACTACGACTATAGCTGAAAAACTGAAGGTGCGACCTCCTTTTGTAACTTTTGTAACTCTTTGGATACTGACCAGTCTGTCCTTAAGCTCCAGGTCGCTGGTTTTTACTTTTCTTATACCGTTTCCCATATTTCACTAGAATTTTAATCCCCCTTCGCGGGCTGCATCAGCTAATGATTTAACTCTGCCATGATATTTATATCCGCTCCTGTCAAAAACCACATTTTCAATACCCTTCTCTTTGCACTTGGCGGCAAGCATTTTGCCAACAAGCTTTGCCTGTTCGGTTTTCTTTATACCTTGCTTCCCGGCTATATCCTTTTCCCTGGAACATGCTGACAAAAGGGTCTCTCCTTTAAGGTCGTCAACAACCTGAACATAGATTTGTTTATTGCTGCGGAAGACTGCTAGACGCGGTTTTTCTGTCGTGCCGCTGATTTTTTTCCGGATCCTCATTCTGATCCTTGATCTTCTTTCCAATTTAGTTAAAGCCATCTTATAAAACTTTTACCAGGTTACATTCATCCTATACACTTGCTGATTTCCCAGCCTTTCTTCTAAGTTGTTCCCCAACGAATTTGATACCTTTTCCCTTGTAAGGTTCAGGCGGACGAAGAGATCTGATCTTTGCCGCCACATGTCCGATAAGTTGCTTATCAATGCATGTAAGGGTAATAATTGGATTGCTCCTCCGTTCAGTCTTCGTTTCAACTTTTACCTCCCCGGGAAGCTCAATGATGATATCGTGTGAATAGCCGAGGCTCATTTCCAGATGCTGTCCTTTTGCTTCAGCACGATAACCAACACCAACAAGTTCAAGTTCTTTCTTGTAACCTTGTGAAACACCAAAGACCATATTGGTAATGAGTGCCCTGGAAAGACCATGAAGCGATTTGTGATTTTTCGATTCAGAGGGTCGTGATATTACAATTGTATTATCAACCACTTCCACTTTCAGGTCTTTATCAATTGCCTGAGTCAGTTCACCCAATGGTCCTTTGACACTGACCACATTTGTGTCGCTGATACTTACAGTCACATTCCTGGGCAGGTTTACAGGTAATTTTCCTATTCTCGACATTAGTATCTCCTCCTATTTAATAAACATAACACAATACCTCTCCTCCGATTTTCTCTTTCCTGGCTTCCTTATCAGTCATTAATCCTTTTGATGTTGATATAATCGCCACACCCAGACCATTCAGAACCCTTGGCATCTCATCAACGCCGATATACTTTCTCAGTCCCGGGCGACTTATTCTTTTTATTGAGTTTATTGCAGGCTTCTTGCTCTTTGGATTATATTTCAGAGCAATTTTTAACACACCCTGCGGGTTTTCGCCATCAATAACCTTATAACTAAGTATATATCCTTTTTCAAAGAGGATTCTCGCAATCTCCTTCTTCAGATTGGATGCTGGAGCCTCAACAATTTTATGACCTGCCATGATGGCATTTCTTATTCGGGTCAATAAATCTGCAACTGGATCGGTCATCTTTATTTTAAATTAATATAGTTTATAATCAAAATGTAATTACCAGCTGGCTTTCTTTATGCCAGGAATCAAACCGAATGAAGCCATTTCTCTGAAAGTAATCCTGCTGACGCCAAATTGTCTCATATATCCTCTTGTACGTCCGGTCAGTCTGCAACGGTTTCTCAACCTGTTTGGATTGGAATTTCTGGGGAGCCGGCTTAATCCGACGTAATCTCCTTCAGCTTTAAGTTTTGCCCGCTTTGCCGCATATTTTTCAGCAAGCTTTGCGCGCTTAACTTCACGGGCCATCATCGATTCTTTAGCCATACTGTTTAATTTTTAGAACTTTTAAATGGTAAACCAAAATGTTTAAGAAGTGCCAGTGCTTCCTCGTCTTTATCAGTTGAAGTGACAAATGTGACCTGAAGCCCCATGATTTTAACAATCTTGTCCAGATCTATTTCCGGGAAAATAATCTGTTCAGTAATTCCCAGCGTATAGTTTCCATGTCCGTCAAGCTTCGAATTTATGCCTTTGAAGTCGCGTATACGCGGCAAAGCAACAGAAATAAGCCTTTCAAGAAACTCATACATCCTTTCTTTTCGAAGTGTCACCATAATGCCTATGGGCATATTTTTTCTCAGCTTGAAATTTGAAATATCTTTTGTAGAATAGGTTTGAACAGCTTTCTGCCCTGCAATGTCTGATAATTCCCTGACACCAAATTCGAGTAGTTTTTTGTCAGCTATAGCTTGCCCAATGCCCTGGTTTATAACAATTTTCTCCAATCTAGGCACCTGCATCACTGTTTTGAAGCCAAATTCTTTCATTAATGCAGGTACAATTTCCGCTTTGTATTTCGTTTTTAAAGAAGGTATATACATCACTTCATCTCCTCCCCTGATTTTTTTGAATAACGGACTAATCTATTTTTATCATTAAGTCGTCTGCCGATCCTTGTGGGTTTTCCCGATGCAGGATCAATAAGCATCAGATTTGAAATATGAACAGGAGCCTCTTTCTTTAAAATTCCGCCCTGCGGAGATTTTGCATTTGGTTTGGTATGTTTTGATACCATGTTAATACCTTCAACGATAGCTCTGTTTTTTCTCCTGTCTACTTCCAGTACGCGGCCTTTCTGACCTTTTGATTCCCCGGTTATTACCATAACCGTATCACCTTTTTTAATATGTATTTTCTTCTGCATTTCCGTCTTTTTAATACATTACAAGACTTCGGGTGCCAGGGAAACAATTTTCATATACTTGTCGCGAAGCTCCCTGGCTACAGGACCAAAAATACGTGTACCGCGGACCTCATTCAGATTATTAAGCAATACAACCGCATTATCATCAAACCTTATATAAGAACCATCCGAACGGCGTATCTCCTTTTTTGTCCTTACCACAACTGCTTTGCTTACCGTCCCTTTTTTTGCCTCACCTGAAGGAAGTGCGCTTTTCACACTTACAACAATAGTATCTCCAACTGTGGCATATCTTTTTTTGCTGCCACCCAGTACCCGTATACATAATACCTCCTTGGCGCCTGAGTTATCAGCAACTGTCAATCTGCTTTCCTGTTGTATCATAATTATTTAGCTCTTTCGATTATTTCAACTAATCTCCAGGTTTTATTCTTGCTCAGAGGCCTGGTCTCTGAAATACGTACAGTGTCGCCGATATTGCATGAATTCTCCTCATCGTGGGCCATCAGCTTTTTTGTCTTGTTAACGAACTTGCCATAAATCGGATGTTTTACCTTCCTCTGTATGGCCACCACTATGGATTTGTTCATTTTATTACTTACAACAACTCCGATACGCTCTTTTCTAAGATTTCTTTCCATTGCTGATCTGGCTGTTAATTTTGGTATTCAATTCTCTGGCACGCAACTCTGTTAACAGGCGTGCTATTGTAAGTTTTGCCTGCTTAAGTTTCTGTGGATTATCAAGAGGGGTAATAGCGTGGCTGAGCTTCAGCCGAACTAGCATTGTCCTTTCGGTGTCAATACGCTCGAGAAGATCAGGTGTGCTTAGTTCCCTTATTTCTGAAATTTTCATCTAAGTCAATATTTTATTCCTGTATGTAATCTCGTCTCACAATGAATTTAGTGGTTATCGGAAGTTTCTGTGCGCCCAGGCGCAGGGCTTCCTTCGCAACATCATAAGGCACCCCTTCAGCCTCAAGAAGTATTCTGCCCGGGGTTACCGGTACAACAAAACCTTCAGGAGCTCCTTTTCCTTTACCCATCCGTACTTCGGCAGGCTTTTTTGTTATTGGCTTATCTGGAAAGATCCTGATCCATAACTGGCCTTCACGCTTCATGTGCCGGGTAACGGCCTGACGGGCAGCTTCTATCTGCCTGCCGGTGATCCAGCTCTGCTCCAGCGCTTTGATGCCAAATGACCCGAATGCCAGCTGATTGCCTCTCTGTGCATTACCCTTCATCCTCCCTTTTTGGGCTCTCCTGTATTTTGTTCTTTTCGGTTGTAACATGGCTCAAATATGTTATTTGATTTTTCTGCTGTTAAAAGTCTATTTTTTTGCCTTTCGCTTAAGGCTCTTATTCTTGGCATTCCTTGCCCCTATGTTCGGACTGAGGTCCCTCTTGCCAAAAACTTCACCGTTACAAATCCATACCTTAATTCCAATAAGACCCACTTTTGTATGCGCCTCAGCAAGAGCATAATCTATATCGGCTCTTAATGTATGAAGAGGTATGCGGCCTTCTTTATAGGTTTCGCTTCTTGCCATCTCTGCTCCTCCAAGCCTGCCAGAAATAACAACCTTTATCCCTTCAGCCCCCATACGCATAGTCGATGCAATTGACATCTTTATAGCCCTGCGGTACGAGATCTTGCCCTCAAGCTGACGCGCTATATTATTTGAGACAATATTTGCATCCAATTCGGGACGTTTTACTTCGAAGATGTTTATCTGAACCTCTTTCTTTGTAATTTTCTTAAGTTCTTCCTTCAGCTTGTCGACTTCCTGGCCGCCTTTGCCAATAATGATACCCGGACGGGCTGTATTAACTGTTACCGTAATCAGTTTCAGGGTCCTCTCTATGATTATCTTAGAGATACTGGCTTTTGCCAGTCGGGCACTCAGGTACTCCCTTATCTTCGTATCTTCCACCAGTTTGCCGGAAAAATCTTTTCCTCCGTACCAGTTTGAATCCCAACCTTTGATAATACCAAGTCTGTTACCTATCGGATTTGCTTTTTGTCCCATTTATTTTATTTTGTTGTTTTTTCAACTTCCTTATTCATACTCTCCAGTACCAGGGTTACATGGTTTGATCTCTTCCTTATCCTATAGGCTCTTCCCTGTGGCGCTGTTTGCAGCCTCTTAAGTGAACGGCCACCATCAACACTTATCTTCTTTACAAAAAGCTTGCTTTCTTCAACCCTTACACCTTCATTTTTTGATTGCCAATTGGCAATCGCTGACAGAAGAACTTTCTCCAGCCTGCGGGAAGCCTCCTGAGGAGAAAATTTCAGGACATCAAGAGCTTTGTTCACTTCCAGCCCGCTGATAAGTCTTGTAACAAGTCTCATTTTACGAGGCGATGTCGGACAGTTTCTGAGGATTGCCTGGTAATTGTCCCTGGTGGCCTCTTTTCTTCTTTCTGCTGTATTTCTTTTTCTTGCACCCATTTCTAAATGTTTTTCACTGACTGCATCATTTATTACTTGTTCCCTGAGTGACCTCTGAAAGTACGTGTAGGTGCAAATTCTCCCAGCTTATGACCCACCATATTCTCGGTAATATAAACAGGGATAAATTTGTTTCCATTATGAACTGCAACAGTATGTCCGACAAAGTCAGGCGAGATTACTGATCTTCTCGACCAGGTCTTTAGAACTGATTTCTTGTGTCCCTCATTCATTTCCGTAATCCTCTTCTCGAGTTTAAAATCAATGAAAGGGCCTTTTTTAATTGATCTGCTCATAAAATCTCAGTTATTTTTTCCTTCTTTCAATAATTTGCTTTGCAGAGTATTTCTTCTTGTCACGGGTCTTATATCCTTTAGCAGGAATACCTTTCCGTGACCGTGGGTGACCGCCTGATGCTCTTCCTTCACCACCTCCCATCGGATGATCGACCGGGTTCATAACCACACCCCTTACCCTTGGCCGGCGACCCTGCCAACGTGTACGGCCTGCTTTTCCTGATCTTTCAAGATTATGATCGGGATTGGATACAGAACCAATGGTAGCACGGCATGTGGTAAGAACAAGCCTGGTTTCCCCAGATGGCAGTTTAATTGTTGCGTATTTGCCATCCCGCGCAGAAAGCTGTGCATAAGTTCCTGCACTCCGGGCCAAAGCAGCTCCCTTGCCTGGTTTCAGTTCAATATTATGAACAATGGTTCCCAGTGGAATATCATTGAGAAACATAGTGTTCCCTACTTCCGGAGTGGCGTTCTTTCCCGATAATATCTTCTGTCCTACCTTCAGCCCTGCCGGTGCAACAACATACCTTTTCTC
>DCVC01000038.1:11292-13284 GCA_002328625.1 Bacteroidales bacterium UBA2198 | reverse complement strand
TAACATTCCTTCCTCCGCTTTTATTGTTCGGTCGAAGCAAGGATTTCTCCGGCACAGTGCTTGTAATACTTTCAAAAGCACTGATTATCTTATGTCTCTGACCTGGTGTTACAGGTTTGATCTTTCTGACTGCCATATTAATTATTAAATATTGCTATAGAAATCTATTTTGTCCCCTTCTGCAAGGGTCACAACAGCCTTTTTTGCTGATGTGGTTTTTCCTACAAGAAAGCCTGATTTAGTATTGCGCGTCTTAACCTTCCCTCCATAATTCATTGTATTCACTGAGGCTACCTTAACTCCATACAATTCTTCTACAGCTTTCTTAATCTGTAACTTATTTGCCTTTTTGGCAACTACAAATCCATAGCGATTGAATTTATCGCCCTGGCTCGTCATTTTTTCCGTTACAATTGGTTTAAGTAAAATATTCATCGCTCAACTAAGTTTCCTTGTTTTCAAAAGTAGCCTGCAAAACGTCAACTGCACTCTCCACAAGCACAAGTGTCGAAGCTCGCATTATCTCGTATGTATTTAATTCACTGGCTGTTACGACTTCAATCCCTTGTACATTTCGGGATGACAAATATATGTTTTTATTTTGTTCCGGTAAAACAAATACTGATTTTTTATTTGCGATATTCAGATTGGCTCCCATTTTCATTATTTCTTTTGTCTTAGGGGCTTCAAAAGAGAAGTCTTCAAGCACAATAATATTATTATTGGATGCTTTATATGAAAGTGCAGATTTTCTGGCAAGCTGCTTAACTTTCTTATTAAGTTTGAAGCTGTGGTCTCTTGGTTGCGGACCAAAAATCCGGCCACCTCCGCGGAACAGGGGATTTTTTATACTGCCTGCACGGGCTGTTCCCGTGCCTTTTTGCCTCTTTATTTTTCTGGTGCTTCCAGCTATTTCACCACGCTCTTTGGATTTGTGTGTTCCCTGACGTTGATTTGCCAGGTACTGTTTTGTGTCCAGATAAATAGCATGGTCGTTAGGTTTAATCCCGAAGATTGAATCATTAAGATATACCTTTCTTCCGGTCTCCTTACCTTCAATATTAAGAACTGTTAATTCCATTATTTTGTAATTATTACGTAACCACCTTTCGGACCAGGGACTGATCCCTTTACAATAATTATGTTGCTTTCGGCAAGAAGTTTAATGACTCTCATACTTATTGCCATAACTTTTTGTCCTCCTGTGCGTCCCGCCATTCTCATACCCGGTAATACTCTTGAAGGGAACGATGAAGCTCCGAGTGAACCGGGAGCCCTGCCCCTGTTATGCTGTCCGTGAGTCTGACCACCTACACCCGAAAAGCCATGACGTTTCACAACTCCCTGGAATCCCTTCCCTTTCGACCAGCCTCTTACATCCACCCAGTTGTCAGGCCGGAACAGCTCTGCAGTAAGGACTTCACCTTCCTTCACCTGACCCTCTTCAAAGCCTGTAAACTCGATGAGTTTCTTTTTCGGAGAGCTGTTTGATTTCCTGAAATGCCCAAGTTCAGCTTTGGTTGTGTGTTTCTCCTTCCTGTCATCAAATCCGAGCTGAACTGCAAAGTATCCGTCTTTTTCCACGGTCTTGACCTGAGTTACAACACACGGACCTGCCTGTAAAACTGTACACGGAATGCTTTTCCCGCTTTCATCAAAAACGGAAGTCATTCCTATCTTCTTTCCAATTAATCCCTGCATTTTTTTCTGACTTTACCTGTTTCACACTTTAATTTCTACTTCTACTCCGCTTGGAAGCTCAAGTTTCATGAGAGCATCAATGGTTTTTGGGGTAGAGCTGTATATATCAAGCAACCGTTTATAAGATGAGAGTTCAAATTGCTCTCGGGCCTTCTTATTCACGAATGGGGAACGAAGAACCGTATAAATCTTTTTGTGAGTAGGCAGAGGAATAGGACCACTTACCACTGCACCTGTTGATTTTACTGTTTTCACAATCTTTTCAGCGGACTTATCCACCAGATTATGATC
>DCVC01000038.1:0-11257 GCA_002328625.1 Bacteroidales bacterium UBA2198 | reverse complement strand
GGCTCGAGAAGAACAGGAGTGCATTTCCCTGCATATTTCCTGAATGCCTGCTTGGCAGCAATTTCAAATGAAAGTGCGTCGGAATCAACAGGATGGTATGAACCGTCTTTAAGTACTACCTTAAGGCTTTCGAGGGGAAAGCCTGCCAAAGGTCCGTTTGTCATCGCTTCACGGAATCCTTTTTCCACAGATGGTATGTATTCTTTCGGGATATTACCGCTTTTTACCTCATTAAGGAATTGAAGCCCCCGCAAATTATCATCTGCCGGCATCATCGCAACATATATATCTGCAAATTTCCCTCTGCCTCCGGTCTGTTTCTTAAATACCTCCCTGAATTCCGCACTCGTTGTAATGGCTTCCTTATAAGCAACCTGAGGAACACCCTGGTTGCATTCTACCTTAAATTCCCTCTTAAGCCTGTCAATAAGTATTTCAAGGTGCAGCTCACCCATGCCATGAATAATTGTCTGTCCGCTGTCCGGATCTATTTTAACCTCAAAAGTAGGATCTTCTTCTGCAAGTTTTCCGAGAGCAAGGGAAAGCCTGTCAACATCTGCCTGGGTTTTCGGTTCTATTGCCACACCTATCACAGGCTCCGGAAAATCCATCGATTCAAGCAATATCGGTTTGTGGATTGCACAAAGGGTATCACCTGTTTTAAGATCCTTAAAACCAACTCCTGCACAAATATCGCCTGCAGAAATACTCTCTTTGGATGTTTGTTTGTTTGCATGCATCTGGAAGAGACGGTTGATCCTCTCTCTCTTGCCTGTTCTTACATTAAGTACAGTGTCTCCGGAGTGCAGTACTCCTGAGTATATACGGAGAAAGACCAGACGGCCGACAAAGGGATCAGTAGCTATTTTAAAAGCCAAAGCTGCCAGTGGTTCTCTGTCATCCGGCTCGCGGGTTATTTCATTGTCGTTCCTGGGATCAATTCCTTTTATAGCTCCTATATCAACAGGTGAAGGAAGGAATGCTATTACAGCGTCCAGCAGGCTTTGTATTCCCTTGTTTTTAAATGCTGCTCCGCAGATAACCGGGACAGCAAGGCCCATAATCGTTGATTTTCTGAGTGCTGTAATCACTTCTTCTTCTGTTATTGAATCATGATCCTCAATAAATCTGGCAAGAAGCGTATCGTCAACTTCTGCAATTGATTCAATAAGTTTCGCCCGCCATTCATTTGCTTCATTGATCAGTCCGGCGGGAATATCCTCAAATTCTGGCCTGGTTATGGTTGTCTCATCGTCATAATAAACAACCGCCTTCATTGTAACAAGGTCGACGACGCCTCTGAAATTCTCTTCAGAACCGATAGGAATCTGAACTGGTACAGGGTTGGCGTCAAGTTTATTCTTTATCTGGTGAACAACACTGAAGAAATCAGCCCCTGCGCGGTCCATTTTATTTACAAATGCAACCCTTGGAACACCATATTTGTTGGCTTGTCTCCAGACTGTTTCTGACTGAGGTTCAACACCACCCACTGCGCAAAAAACAGCAAGAGCGCCATCGAGAACCCTCAGCGATCGTTCTACTTCAACTGTAAAATCAACATGCCCCGGAGTATCAATAATATTTATCTTGAACTCCTCACCATTATATTTCCAGTATGTTGTGGTTGCAGCTGATGTAATTGTAATCCCTCTCTCCTGCTCCTGAACCATCCAGTCCATCTGGGCATTGCCGTCATGCACCTCACCCATACGGTGTGTACGACCAGTATAGAACAGAATACGTTCTGTGGTTGTGGTCTTACCGGCATCGATGTGGGCCATGATTCCGATGTTTCTGGTATGTTTCAGATCCTTTTCCATTAATTTTTTATCGCACTCACTTACTACTTTTCAATTAAAACCTGAAATGAGCAAAAGCCTTATTTGCTTCAGCCATTCTGTGAGTATCTTCTTTCTTTTTATAAGCTCCCCCCTCAAGCTTGTAAGCTGCCATAACCTCTGCTGCAAGTCTTTCAGCCATTGAATGGCCCGTTCTTTTCCTTGCAAAAGAGATCATGTTTTTCATGCTGATACTTACTTTCCTGTCGGCACGGATTTCCATAGGAACCTGGAACGTTGCGCCTCCAACCCTCCGGGCCTTTACTTCAACCTGCGGAGTAATATTGTCAAGGGCCTGCTTGAATATTTCAAGGGGCGTTTTACCCTCATTTTTTAACTTGTCTCCCACAATTTCAAGGGAGTCGTAGAGAATTTTAAAAGCAAGATTCTTTTTCCCATTAAACATAAGATTGTTTACAAACCTTGTTACATACGGATCATTGTACTTTGGATCCGGCAACAGAATTCTCTTCTTCGGTTTTGCCTTTCTCATTATCTTATTACTTTATTCATTATTTTTTTGGTCGTTTTGCACCATATTTTGATCTCCTCTGGGTGCGACCGTCAACCCCTGATGTATCGAGAGCGCCACGGATAAGATGGTAACGAACACCCGGCAGATCCTTGACCCTCCCACCTCTTATCAGAACGATGGAGTGTTCCTGGAGATTATGTCCCTCGCCGGGAATGTACGCGTTTACTTCTTTTTGGTTTGTAAGCCGGACCCTGGCTACTTTTCTCATGGCTGAATTTGGTTTTTTTGGTGTAGTTGTGTATACACGCACACATACTCCCCTTCTCTGAGGACATGAATCCAAAGCAGGTGCTTTACTCTTGTCTATCAGTTTTTTCCTGCCTTTTCTTACTAACTGCTGAATTGTCGGCATAAATCTTTTTTTGTATTAAAATTTGCTCAAAAAAATGGTTCGCAAAGGTATTATTTTTATTTATTAATTCGCAAATGAGCCTGTAATTTTTTTCATAATCCTCTGAAATGCATACTTAACAGACCTGATTATCTCCAATAATCAACCTTTAAACATTTCTGTAACTAAATCTCTTACTTTAAAAATGTAAGTTATTAACAGGTTCCTTCCCGATCTCCCTCTGAAGAAGAACATTTTCTAAACTTACGATGAAAGAAAGACCGGTACTCCTGCATTTCAAAAAACTGGTGCAAAGAAAATAAAAAATTCGGAATTAGAGCCTCTTTCTTAAACAGTTTTTAAAAAATTATTATTTTTGTCCCCTCCAAAAAGAAGTATATAAATAATTAATATCCGGATAATAATGAAAACATACCTTACTGACCAGATCAGGAACATTGCTCTGCTTGGGAACTCAGGATCGGGGAAGACGACAATAAGTGAAGCAATGCTCTTCAATGGCGGCGTGACTGAAAGGCGGGGAACTATCGACGGTAAAAATACTGTTTCCGACTATCGTCCTATTGAACATGAGAACGGGAACTCAATTTTTTCAACAATCCTTTATACAGAATACCAGAATAAAAAAATAAATATAATTGATACCCCCGGTCTTGATGATTTTTGCGGAGGTGTTATTTCCTCATTATACGCCACTGACGCTGCGGTGATGGTAATAAATGTACAGAATGGCGTAGAGGTGGGGACTGAGATCCATTTCCGTCATGCAGAGAAGGCCCGCAAACCTCTGATTCTTTTGGTTAACGGCCTGGATCATGAAAAAGCAAATTTCGAAAAGTCAATCGAAATGATGAAAGAGAGGTTTGGGAATAACGTAATTCTGGTCCAGTATCCTGTTAATGAAGGAGTTGGTTTCAATTCCATCATTGATGTCCTGAAAATGAAAATACTTCAGTATCCGAAAGACGGCGGAGCAGCAAAAGTGTCGGATATTCCTGCTGACCAGATTGACAAGGCTACTGAGCTTCATAATGCTCTTGTTGAAAAAGCCGCTGAAAGCGATGAGTCTCTGATGGAACTTTTCTTTACGAACGACACACTTACCGAGGAAGAGATACGAAAAGGGATAGCAAAGGGGATCCTGACCAGAGGGATTTTTCCTGTTTTTTGTATTTCTGCAAAAAATAATATCGGTATCGATTGCCTTCTGGAGTTCATAGCCAGTGAAGCGCCTTCAATAACAGATATGCCGGCCCCCAGAAACAGCAAGGGAAATGAAGTCAAACCAAACTCCGCAGGACCTGCATCATTGCACGTTTTCAAATCATCTATCGAAGAACATATAGGTGAAATAAACTATTTCAGGGTTTATTCAGGCAAAATAACCGAGAACCTCGATGTTGTAAACAGTAACAATAATATAAAAGAAAGGCTGTCGCAATTATATGTTTGTGCAGGGAAGAACAGAACACGTGTTGCTGAACTTAATACAGGGGACATCGGAGCTTTGGTTAAGCTGAAAAACACAAAAACAAACCATACACTCAATGTTCCGGGCAACGACTGGAAATATGAAGGTATTAAGTTTCCGGAACCAAAATACCGTATAGCCATCAAAGCTCAGAGTGAAAGTGACGATGAAAAGCTGGGCGAGGCACTTAATAAGATTCACCTGGAGGATCCTACCATAATCGTCGAATATTCGAAAGAGCTGAAACAGATCATTGTACATGGACAGGGAGAATACCACCTGAATATAATGAGGTGGCACCTTGATAATATTTATAAAATCGCNNTACCGTCATAAGAAACAATCGGGCGGTGCCGGCCAGTTTGGAGAGGTGCACATGATAATTGAGCCTTATGAGGAGGGTTCCACAGAATTATCGATGATTAAGATTGCCGGAAAGGATATAAAACTTTCTGTACGGGATAAAGAAGTGATCGATCTGCAGTGGGGAGGCAAGCTTGTTTATGTTAACTGCATTGTGGGAGGATCAATAGACGCCCGTTTTATGCCAGCTATACTTAAGGGAATAATGGAAAAGATGGAAGTGGGTCCTCTCACCGGATCTTATGCCCGTGACATAAGGGTTTATGTTTATGACGGCAAGATGCACCCGGTCGATTCCAATGAAATTTCTTTCAGGCTTGCCGGAAGGAATGCATTCAGTATAGCCTTCAAAAATGCAGCGCCTAAAATTCTAGAACCTATTTACGATGTTGAGATTATGGTCCCCTCCGACAGGATGGGAGATGTAATAAGTGATCTTCAGGGCCGTCGAGGAATGGTCCTGGGTATGTCGAGTGAAAAACGATTTGAGATTATTAAAGCCAGAGTACCGCTGGCGGAGATGAATAAATACTCTACTTCGCTTAGTTCTATTACCGGGGGACGTGCAATGTACTCCATGAAATTCTTGGAGTATTCACAGGTGCCGGGCGATGTCCAGGAAGCAGTTATCAAGGCATATACTGAAGAAGAGGAAGAGGAGTAAAAAGTACTTTATACAATAAGAGCGAGGTGGCCGGAATGGCCGCCTCGCTCTCTCTTTTGAACTTCATTCAGTATTAATATCCCGGATTTTGTGCCAGCTGAGGTGCCTTTTTCATCTCAGTTGTTCCGATCGGTATCCAATACAGTTTTACATCAGGCTTGTTGTCAGCATGTGCCTTAATCCATTTCCATGTTGTGGTATATGTACCATCAAGGTTCTTTATTTCCAGTATATCAATTCCACCAAGAGGCGGTGTCATGGTTTCGATCAGGATCTTCCATCTTCTGATATCATACCATCTGCTTTCCTCGCCGTAAAGCTCAATCTTTCTTTCATGACGTAAAGCCTCCTTTATGTCGCCGGTGAAATCGGGAAGACCTGCCCTGTTTCTTATCATGTTAATATAAGTGGCAGCTTCGTCAGTTTCTCCCAGCTCCAGGCATGCTTCGGCATAATTGAGCAGGACTTCTGCATAACGCATATAGATCCAGATATTCTGGTTATTCTGGACATCCCCGTTGCTTGTAATGTCCATGAATTTTTTCGTGAGATAGCCGCCATAACAGCCGTTACCGGGTGATAACGGGCCCTTTCGTGTATCAAGGCCAAATACATCTGTAAAACTTCCATCAGCATTCATTGTTCTGTGGGTGCGTCTTTCGTATATCCCAAGGGGATCGCGCGGCTGAAGGTTTGCAGGACGTTGCTGCCACAGAGCGCTGTCATAAAGCACATTCGCATAAAATCTTGGTTCACGGTCATAATAAGGATTTTCATGACCAAATACAGTGCTTTTATTTTTATAATTCTTACTGCCATCTATTTCGAAGTGGTCGAAGAATTTTGAGCCGTCTTTCATCTCATATTCATCCACCATGCTCTGCAGAGGACCGTTTCTTCCAAAGTTATTGATCCCGTTGGGTCCGTTCGTCTGGTTAATGCGGTGAGTTTGTCCAAGGCTCATAAGGAACATTCTCCCCCATATTACCTCATCGCTTGCCAGTGTATAAGCCATGAAAAACCTGAAATAGTTATTGGCCACGGCAGCCTGGTCAGGAGCCCCGAAATCAGCCAATTTGGCTGTTCCCAGNNAATAAAATCCTTGACTTAAGGGCTAAAGCTGCCTCTTTTGTAGCCCTTCCCATCACCTGATCAGCCTTTAAGGGGAGAAGAGCCGCAGCATCGTCGCAATCTTTCGCAATGAAATTGACAGTCTCTTCGAATGTGGCCCTTGCCAGGCTCCCGAAATCATCTCCAAGCTTATTTGCCGTTTTCATTATCGGCACACCCCCGTATAACCGGCAAAAATTATGATAAACAAAAGCTCTGAGAAAAAGACCTTCACCTTTCAGTACATCAGTTTTAGCCTTTACCGCTGCCTGTTCAGAAGCCGGATAATTATCTTTAATGAGATCAATATTATCAAGAAAGATATTGATTCTCTGGACATTTTGCCAATTCCCGGTGGACCATGACAAGTGAGTAAAGAACGGATTGCCCTGGGCTCCTCCCAGATTATCAGGAGAAATAGTGCCCAGATTATACGGTTGGGAACTGCTTCCCCTTCCTACGGGCATTTCGTCAGCAACCGAACCCAGCATTACAGCCCGCAGGCCATAATTAAGATAGTGATAACAGTAACTCAGATAGGCGCTGGCAAGAGCAGGATCAGACCAGACAGTCACATCAGAGTATGAATCCAGTGGTGTTTTATCCAGCAGATCCGATTCACATGCAGGGAGTAAAAGCACCAGGATTAATGACAGTATAATATTTTTAAGTTTTTTCATAATATTTAATTTTAACGGTTAGGATCAGAAGGTAACTTTCGCTCCTACAGCATAAACCTTATGAAGTGGATAGCTGGTGACGTCGGCTAACTCAGGATCCATTTTCATATCAAAGGCATTGTACAGCAATGCCAGATTCTGACCCGATAGAGATAACCGCAAATCCTTCACTCTTATATTCTTTAACAAACTCCGGGGAACAGAATACGAGATCTCAAGGGTTTTCCACCGGCAGAAGGCATGGTTATAATAATCGAAGCTTGACAGATAACTTTCTCTCCAGTATTCTTCGACCCTTTCAAAAATTCTTGGTTTCTCGGCTGTTTTATTATCAGGGGTCCACCTTCCGTCAGCGTAGTACTGGAAATAATTGCCCCATTTCCCCATTATCGGAAAACCAGCTCTGTACCAGGTGTTTCCGACACCCTGAATTAGGGTGCTGAGAGAAAAATTCTTATAGCTCAAGCTTATATTCACACCATAAGTTATCTCGGGATTTGTTGTGAAATCATAGATGATCTGGTCATCGGAAGTTATTTTGCCATCATTGTTGAAGTCTTCAATTATGACACCGCCACCACCTCCGCTATTTGCAGCATACGGATCGGATACCCGTGGGTATCCCGGCATATCATCTGCATCGTTGAAAACTCCGATAAATTTATACTGCAGTATCGCTCCCACCGGATGACCTGTTAATACCTGCCATGGTACCGTTCTTTCAGGTTCGTCATATTCAATTATCTTGTTACGTGCAAAAGCAAAGTTGCCGGAAACAGAGTAATTAAAATCCCCGGTCCTGCCGAAATAACCCAGAACAGTCTCGAATCCTTTACTGTCAACAATGCCAAAGTTCTCATCAGGCAGTACTATCCCTGTAAAATCCGGTACTGTTGCATTTCTTTTCCAGAGTATGTTGGTTCGCCTCTGGTAAAATCCGTCAAAGTCCCATTTTATTTTACCTTGAAACCATTGTGATTCAAAACCGGCGTTAAATACATTTGCCACCTCCCATGTTATGCCGGGATTAGGTGTGCTGGCCTGCAGCAGACTGGCAGCATAAGCTTTGGAAGAACCTGTTACAATACCTGTATTGAATCCGTATGATGTCAGGTATTGAAATGCAGCGACTGCATCATTACCCATCTGACCCCATGATGCCTTTAGTTTGAAATAATTTATAAAACCTATGTTGTTCTTCCAGAAGTTTTCACTTGATGTTCTCCATCCGGCCAGCACACTGGGAAAGGTACCCCAGCGGCCTGAATCTTTCGAGAACCTCAGAGAACCGTCGTGGCGCAACGTGAACTCAAACAGGTATTTTTCACTGTAGTTATAAGTTATCCTTCCGAAATAATTAAGCCTGGCATCAAGGCCTATTGATGAAGCGTTATTCATTTCATCTGTACCTCCTGCATTCAGATATGGTAACTGATCGGAGATGAAATATCTTCGGTATCCCTGAATTCCTTTGTTCAGGTAATCCATACTTTCAATTGCAACAAATCCACCGACAGCATGAACTCCAAACGATCTGTCATAACTTAATTTCAGACTGTTGGTGATCGTCCTGGCATCAGTATAGTAATCTGTCAGCCTTGGTTCAGCTATGGTTCCCCTGGGTATTCCTGTAAGGAAGGCTGATCCGTCCTCTTTACCGGTGTTCCCTGCAGCCAGATAACCGGCCTTATCCATAAAATACAATGTTACGGGTTTAACGAAATACTTCCGTACCTGGAAATACATGTCATATGCATAATTTCCGGTAATCGCAAGACCCTTAACCCATGGTATTTTGACAGTTGCCGTAATCATATTGTGGCTGCGGAAACGTTTATCGTCGTCAAAGCCTGCATCGAATGTTGATGTTGCCAGGGGCTGATCACCATATTCAATATCTGGCCCGTAGAGTCCGTTTGGCCATAAAGCCGGTCCTGTAGGGAAATTCCTGATCAATCCATTGAAAATAGAGCTGGTACTTTTGGTCGGGAACGACATATCCTCCTCTGATCCGCTTAAGTCAAAGTTTATGGAGATATACTCATTAAGGGATACATCAATATTGGCTTTCAGATTATACCTGTTATATTTTGTTGCGCTTCTTTTGTAAAGCCCGTCGTCGGACTGAGCACCAAAAGATCCGAAATACCTTATGGATCTGGATCCTCCGGAAACCCTGAAAGTGTGATGACCTGTATTGGACCAGTCTTTAAAAGTCTCTTTGAACCAGTCAGTGTTTGGATGAGTCCATGGAAATTCACCGGATTTGTATTTTTCTATATCTTCCAGTGAGAACATCATGTTAGCTTCGGATATACCCCGATAAGCTTCCACCTCCCTGATCAACTGGGCATAAGTAGGCGCATCAGTCATCTTGGGCAGCACGGTTGGCTGCCCCCAGCCGTGATAAAAATCATATTCAAAACGCGGGGCACCTTCAGTACCTCTTTTTGTTGTAACAAGAATAACTCCGTTAGCGGCCCGTGAGCCATAGATCCCGGCTGATGCATCTTTAAGCACAGTCAGGCTCTCAATATCTCCTGGTTCTATAGAGTTCAGGTCGCGTCCGGGAACTCCGTCAACAACAACCAGGACAGCATTGTTCCCGAGTGTTGACTGGCCTCTGATTAACAGATCTGCTGCATTACGCCCTGGTTCGCCGGTCGTCTGCTGAACAACAAGTCCCGGCAGACGTCCTCCCAGGGCAGTTGACACATTACTTGTAGGTGCGGCAGTTATCTCCGCGGTCGAAATGGTAGCCACTGAACCTATAACGTTAACCTTTTTCTGCGTTCCATAACCTACAACTACCACTTCTTCAAGTGCAAGGGCTTCAGAAGTAAGGGTAATATCAATTATATTCCGGTTCCCTACCGGCACTTCAGCCGAAATATAACCAATAAATGAGGCAACAAGAATGACATTACGATCGGTCAGGGTCAGTGAGTACTTCCCGTTAACATCTGTGACTGTACCAAGGGTTGTTCCCTTAACAACTACATTCACACCAGGTAACGGAACACCGTTCTCATCGGTAATTGTCCCTGTTACCTGTATTTGCTGAAGATCGTCAGCAAATGCTCTGTTTGCAAATAAATTGCAACCAGCAATCATTATGATAATGACAATCAGTCTCTTCATAATGATCAGACTCTTTCTTTTACAAACATTTTGAGTAAATGTTTGTCGTGACTGGCAGATTTCTTTCATAGTATTAGTTTAAAAGACAAAAAATACCGGATCATGTGATCCGCGAACTTGATTGTAGAATCCAATAGGCTAAAAAAGAGGAGTTTACTATAAACCCTTTTGTCCTAGTTTGAGAAGAAAGCTTATATTGTATCATAAGCCGGGAGAGTCAGGTCAGTCTGTTTAGGTTAATTAGTCAGAAAATTAATAAATAATTAACAATAATTAACAATTTTTAACCTTTATTTTTGAAAGAGCAAAAAAGCTGACATTATATGCCAGCTTTCAGATCAACAAGGGATTTGTATGCAAAGCTCCCTATTCACACTGTCTTCTCCACATTCCAGACAAAAGCCCTGATGCCAACCTCTTCATTTACATTATCAATCCTCTTTACATTTTTAAGAATTTGTTCCACAAGATCATCTTCAACAATTGTCAGAACACTTTTATTGATTTCGGGCCAGGCATGTGTCCCAAGGTGAGGAACACCTGTGAGAGTGCCTCTTCCATGAACATTTTCCCAAAGAGAATATCCTTTTATACTAAGCTTGTCGAGGAGATATTCTACCTTTTCGGTATGAGCCTGGTTGTATATTATCATGATTGCTTTCATAGATGATGGTTTTAAATATTAAGATTTGTTGCCATTGCCGTTACCATTACCATTAAGAAAATCAAATTCTGAATAGACGGCTGCGTGTTTGTCCCGTTCACCTCTTTTGGCAAATATGGCGTACACCACAGGTACAAGGACAAGAGTAACAAAAGTTGAAAAGATAAGTCCTCCAATAACGGCTATACCCATTGGTTTCCAGAGTTCTGAACCTGAACCTTTGCTTATTGCCAGCGGCATCATGGCAAGTATGGTTGTGGCAGAGGTCATGAGTACAGGTCTCAGACGGGACCTTCCTGATATCAATATTGCTCTATATAACTCGTTCCCTCTTTCACGCATCAGGTTAATAAAGTCAACAAGCACAATAGCATTTTTTACAACAATACCTATAAGCAATACCGCTCCTATTCCTGAAATTACACTGAGGGATGTC
>DCVC01000076.1 GCA_002328625.1 Bacteroidales bacterium UBA2198 | reverse complement strand
CGCTCAGAAAATTGAGTTTAAGTACTTTATAAGTTTCAAAATTAATATTGGAGTACAAAATCAGATGGGTGAAGACTCTGTGATAGAGCAAGAACAACAAAGCTCCCGGAATCAGAAGCAAAAAGAGGTAAAGATAGTCGCGGATGCCTTTCGTAAATACCTTTTGTCTAAAGGGATAAAATTTACAAAAAACATAAGCGAATATCGATAACAGAACGCTTAGCAGTAAGAGGTGTCCAAGAGAAGGAATAATTCTGTTTAATGTGTACCTGTATGGTGAAAACAGTTCAGTCTGATTGAGTACCTCAGGCTTCCCTGTGAGAAGAATTATCAGATAAATCACTGAAAAAATCATAAAACAACTCATAAGGGCAATAGTATTCCTCTTAAGACAGGATATCATCTTAACCATTTGAATTGTAACAAAAAGCAGCAGAATAAAAGCACATGTCCATAATAGCAACGGGATAAGGATAAGATATGTAGTCTCTTTTACCTCAGGAAAAATCAGGGAGAACAGGTAACTCCCGTTTTTATCAAGAACATGAAATTCGGATGCTTCTTTATCAAGGCTGAATCCAGTATTTACAGGTAGTCCGAAATCTTTTTCAAAACCATTCTTAATTATGTCGTTTTCAAAACCATAATCGGTTCTCAACCTCAGCAAGCCAACCATCAGTTCATTGCCAGCCCGGACAGAATTAGTCAGGAACCATCCGTTCTGAATGAAAACCAGAGGTTTGGTAAATATGGAATCGCTCAATAAAACAGGGACATCAAAATTATTATCTGACCAGTAAATAAGCTTGTTTTCAATATATTCCAGAATTGTGATATTATGCTGTTCAGCAACTGAGAACATTTTGTTATCTGATCCTGCCATTTGGTTTTCACCACTGGACAGAAAAGGTTTTATGCTGTTAAGGCAATCCGCCATTATCTTTTCTTTTCTATCCAGGATCTTGTTAAATCGCTTAGTTCTGAAATTGTATTCAAAATCGCTGAAATAGACTGATTCAGATGAAAGGGCTAAAACAATCAGGACGATTGTTGAAATGATAAGAATTAACCTCAGCCTTCTTTCTTTCATAATATGATATTAAGGCCTATTCATGATGATATGGCTCTCCCCTGATGATGGTAAGCACCCTGTAAAGCTGTTCAAGGAACAATAATCGTACCATCTGATGCGGGAAAGTCATTCTTGATAAAGAAATCAGAATATCGGCTCTGGTACGAACCGCTTCCGGGAGTCCCCATGCTCCGCCAATCACAAATACAATTCTTTTCTTTGGAAGCATTAATTTCTTTTCAATCCAGGCTGCAAATTCAACTGTACTGAACTCTTTCCCCTTCTCGTCAAGAATTACAACATAATCATCGCTTGTTACGGTTTTAATGATTTTGCTGCCCTCCTTTATTTTTTGTTCATGAACCGGCAGATTCCTGGCATTTTTTATATCAGGCAGAATTATTAGTTCAAAACCTATATATTTTTTCAGCCGCGCCGAATAATTGTCAATGCCCTCTTCAATATATTTTTCCTTCGTTTTTCCTACCTGTAGCAAAGTAATTTTCATAATATTGGCGCGACTTTTGTTAATACAAATTTGCACACCATTATTTACAAAAACAATAAATAATAAAAATGAGTGTGTAATAATGATTATACAGAGCTGGCTAAACTGGTCATCTATAATTAAAAATATGTTAAATTTGAATATTTATTGACTGAAAGTCGTGTATAAAATGAATGTGATGAAATTAAAATGTATAATTACGGTATTTATAATATTAATAACTGCTTTTACCGTAAATGGCCAGGAACAGGCAAGAATTCCATCTGAGATTTCTGTTGCATTCAAAGCAGGAAATGCTTCCGAATTGTCAAAATATCTGAATCCGACAGTAGAGCTTCTTCTTCTTGAAAAAGAAGATTTCTACAAAAAGAACGTAGCGGAAACTATTCTGAAGGATTTTTTCAGGAATTATCCTGCCAAAGATTTTATTATCCGTCATCAGGGTGCCAAGAATGATGCTCAATACGCAATTGGTAACTTAAAGACAGAGAAGGGAGATTTCAGGGTCTATTTTCTTCTCAAAAAGGTTGGTCAGGAATTACTTATACATCAGATACGCATTGAACCCGACAGTGGAAAATAGTATTCTCAGGAAATTCATTTTAAGAGGTCTTGAAGAGGATACTGGGGATGGTGATCACACTTCGCTTGCGTGTATCGGGGAAGATGCAACAGGAAAAGCCAGGCTTCTTATCAAGGAAAAGGGAATTCTTGCCGGTGCAGGGATTGCAGAATCTGTATTTACTACTGTTGACAAAGATCTTTATTTTGAATTAATGATAAGGGATGGTCAGCAGGTTAGTCCGGGGGATATTGTTTTTTGCATTTCAGGCAACCAGCGGTCAATTCTGAGATCGGAGAGGCTTGTGCTTAATATCATGCAGCGTATGAGTGGAATTGCCACCACCACGCGCAATTACGTTGACATGGTAAAAGGATTGAAAACCAAAATTCTCGATACACGCAAAACAACTCCCGGAATGAGATTCCTTGAAAAGGAGGCTGTCAGGGCCGGCGGGGGTTTTAATCACAGGATGGGCTTATTCGATATGATAATGCTGAAGGATAATCATATCGATTATGCCGGCGGAATCGAGAATGCCATTGAACGGACTCTCGATTATCTCCGCAGAAATAATAAGAGGCTTAAAGTTGAAATAGAAGCAAGAAGCATTGATGATGTAACCAGAATAATCGCCAAAGGAGGAGTGGACAGGATAATGCTCGACAATTTCAATATCATCGATACCAGGAAAGCTGTTGAAATGATTGCGGGCCGTTTTGAGATAGAATCTTCCGGAGGTATAACGCTTGAAACTGTCAGGACATATGCTGAATGTGGTGTCGATTTTATTTCGGTAGGGGCTCTTACACATCATATTAAAAGCCTCGATATGAGTTTAAAGGTCGTTTAGTTATGCGCATAATAGATGGTATCAAAGAATTAAAAGGAGCAGAAAGGATTAAAAAGCTGGTCCTTCCGGGTTTTGACGGGATGCCTATAAGCGATGTTTTTAAGTTCATTGTCAAAGGATTTCGCAAAGGAGTCCTTGTCACCAGGGCATCTTCAATAGCTTTTAACCTTCTGATGGCTCTCCTGCCGGCTTCAATTTTTCTGTTTACCCTGATTCCTTTTATTCCGATACCCAACTTTCAGCAGGAACTCATAAAATTATTTGAAAATATTCTCCCGGATAATGCCTTTAATTTTCTGGAAACCACCATTATAGATATTGTTACAAATAAAAGTGGAGGCCTGCTTGTGATTATGTTCTTAGCCACAATAATATTTTCCACAAATGGTATTCATGCAGTTATTAATGCGTTCGTAGTCACATCACACAATTTCAAGGCAAGATCCTGGATTAACCAGCGTAAGATTTCATTTGTTCTGCTGTTAATTGTAGGTCTGATGATTTCAGCGGCCGGTTTTCTGGCTATTTTCGGTAAAATGGCTGTTAACAGGCTTGCTGAGCTTCAGATTCTTGAGAGAGAACTGGTCATTAATATACTTCTGGTTCTTAAATGGATTCTTGTGGTTCTGTTACTTTTTCTGGCAATATCATTTCTCTATTATTTTGCTCCGGCAAAAAGAACCGATTTCCGGTTTATTTCCCCCGGCTCCCTGCTCGCCACAACACTATTTATTCTGACATCACTCGGATTCTCAGCCTATGTCAATAGCCTGGGACAGTATAACAAGCTTTATGGCTGGATCGGCACACTTATGATTATCCTTATTTGGCTTTATCTCAATTCCATAGCTCTGCTTATAGGATTTGAACTGAACTTAAGTATCAAGGCTGCCAGTGTTCATATTAATCTGAAGGAAGAATTTGTCGGCTGAGATATAGAAACTGAATTTACACTAATATGCTGCATTTAAGGAAAGAAGTCATTCAGAATTTTTCATTATTTTTGGGCACAAAACAGAAAATGAGAAAGTGGATTTTATTACCCGTTCTGATTTTTTTGATCAGCTGCAATGGGGAAACTGAAGACACATATTTTATTCCTGAAAAGGCAATCTATTATTTTAAAAAGACAGAAAATTACTGCAACAGGGATGATGGAAAACTATGGAGTAAAAATCTGTACGGACCAATTTTGTTTGTTGACCGCACAAGCAGGAAAATAATTGCAAATCAACCTGATAAACAGGGAAACCTGAAACTTAAAGATGCTGTTTATACCGGCCTCTACCCGAAAGAAAATATTGTCAGCAATACAGCTGTTGATTTCGGCGGGACTCTGTTTGCCATGGTGATTCTTCCAAATGAAGAAGACGAGTACCGTATTCTGACAAGGGCAATCCACAGTTTATTTCACAGGTTTCAGCAGCAGACATGGGGAATCAGTCATTCTACGTTCACCGCTGCAAATATGGATGAAAAAGAGGCAAGATTGTGGATCAAACTTGAATGGAGAGCCTTAAGGAAAGCTATAAACTCAAAAGGAGAGGAGAGACAGTTTGCATTAAGGGATGCCCTTATATTCAGGGGTTCCAGCCGTGAACTCTATCCGAAGTATGCAGAAGAGGGAAACCGTTTCGAAACTTATGAGGGGCTGGCCACCTTCACTTATCTCCGCTTTATCACTGAAACACCTGAAGAATTTAAAACACGGCTGTTTGAATACCTCGACAGAATATATTCGTTTCAATCATATTCCCGATCCTATGGATCAGTCCATGGAGCCATTTATGCCACTCTCCTCCATGAAATAGGATTCGACTTTACAACAATCAATTCCGAAAAAACTGATCTTGGAGGTCTGGTTAAAGATCTTTACAATATACAACTGCCGGCTATTTGCAGAGATGTCGCCGGAAGTATTGCATTCAATTACAATATTGACGAGATACAAAAAGAAGAAGAAAAAAGATTGCAGGATATCAGGGAAAGACTAAACAAACAAGTCAGCACATTTTCAGAGAAACCTGTTGTCTTTCTTGAGCTGATGAGTCCTTATTTTGATTTCGAACCCGAAGATGTTCATTCTCTCGACACGCTGGGAACTCTTTATGACAGGATGCGTATTTCGGACAACTGGGGAAAACTTAGCGTAGATAAAGGAGGATGCCTGGTTTCGAACAATTATAAATTTCTGCGGATACCAGCCAGGGGGTTCAGAGCAAACAGGAACCATTTCAGCGGTGACGGCTGGACTCTGATTCTGAATAATGACTGGGAGGTTATTGAAGTTAATCAGAACTATCTTATCAGAAAATCTGTTCCATAAAATGTACGACACTCATACCATATAAACCCATAAATCAAACCAAATTAATCTTTTAACGGTTCAACCCTCTTAATGTCTCCTCCAAAGATCTTATTCTTGATTCAGTATCAAGTTTCTTTTTTCTTTCCAGTTCCAGGACTTTTTCCGGAACATTCTTCACAAACTGATCATTATCAAGCTTTTTCATCACAGATGCAAGAAATCCCCTGTAATAATCAAGATCGGCCAGTATCTTTGAACGCTCACCTTCAATATCCAGTTTATCACCAAGAGGGATAAAATACCCGGTGTTTCCAACCATAAAGGAGGAAGCCCCTTTCAGCTTCCGGCTTATAAATTTTATTTCTGAAAGATTGCACAATTTTTTAATAACAGGCAGGAATTCATTGCAATAAGTATTCTTTTCTGCCACGATACATAATTCAATTCTCTCCTTGTTTGGAATCTGTTTATCCTTTCTTACTGATCTTATATTACTTATAATCTCTTTACCTGACTCGAATCCGTCAATTATATCTCTGCTAAATTTCTTTGGTTCAGGCATCCTGCTGATCATAATACTTTCACCATCTTTCCGGTCGATGATAAGCTGCCAGATCTCTTCTGTAATAAATGGCATGAAAGGGTGAATTATCTTCAGGAGCTTATCAAACACCTCAATTGTGGATTCATAAGTGAGCCTGTCAACCGGTTTCTTATATTCCGGTTTGATTATTTCAAGATACCATCCGGAAAACTCATCCCAGAATAATCTGTAGGTGATCATAAGAGCTTCGGATATTCTGAACTTTTTGAATGCAGAATCTATGTCGGAGATTGATTTCTTTAAAATTTCATTAATCCATCTGACGGCAATTATTGAAGCTTCAGGCTGATCCGTTTCATTTTTTACCTTCCAGCTTTTTACTAACCTGAAAGCATTCCAGATCTTATTTGCAAAATTCCGGCCCTGCTCCGGCAGGCTGTCATCATAAAGCAGATCGTTCCCTGCGGGTGAGCAAAGCATCATTCCCACCCTGACACCATCGGCTCCGTATTTTCCGATAAGATCGAGAGGTTCCGGTGAATTACCCAGCGACTTTGACATTTTTCTTCTCATCTGGTCGCGTACAAGTCCTGTCAGGTAAACATTGCTGAAGGGTTTTTCACCAGCAAACTCGTAACCGGCAATAATCATCCTTGCTACCCAGAAGAAAAGGATTTCCGGTGCCGTTACAAGATCGTTTGTCGGATAGTAATACTTCATATCAGGATTTCCCGGGTTGTTAATTCCGTCAAAAGATGTGATCGGCCATAACCATGATGAGAACCATGTATCAAGCACATCTTCATCCTGAGTCAGTTCGTTCTCTGTCAACGAATTATTGTTGTTTTTTTGCCGGGCCAGCTTCAATGCTTCCGTAATGTTCTCTGCCACGACAAACTCATTATTATTATAATACCACGCTGGGATCCGGTGTCCCCACCATAACTGACGACTGATGCACCAGTCGTGAACATTTTCCATCCAGTGGCGGTAGAGGTTTCTGAATTTTGCAGGATGCAGATGGATTTCTCCTTTTAAAACGGACTCAAGTGCGGGTAGGGATATATCTTTCATCCTGAGGAACCATTGCATGGACAGTCTGGGTTCAATAACTGCGTTGGTTCGTTCGGAACGGCCTATCTTATTATTATACGGAATAATTTTGAAAAGGTTACCAGTATTCTTAAGTTCTTTTTCTGCCAGCTCCCTTGCAGTAAACCTGTCAATGCCAGTAAACATTCCCGCCCTCTGATTGATTGTACCGTTATCATTAAATATATCAATTGAAGCCAGATTGTGTCTTATTCCGATCTCATAATCGTTTAAATCATGTGCCGGTGTTATCTTGAGGCAGCCTGTACCAAAATCCATATCAAC
>DCVC01000170.1:1330-2687 GCA_002328625.1 Bacteroidales bacterium UBA2198 | reverse complement strand
GAAGAAAATGCCGATGCCCCTTTGCCTTATGAAATTTTAGGATCGCTTTACTCGGATGTCGGAAATAAGGACAAGGCGATAGAAGAGTTACAAAAGGCATTGGCTCTGGCAAAGAATAAGGATAAATGACCTGATATATTGATGATATTTTAACAATTGCTCTTTAGACTGTGTTAAAACATTAACAGTCATGGCAATATGTACTAAACTAAAAAGATCTTGCAGAATAAAAATTATTCTGTCAGGATTTTTATTTTTATCACTGCCATTTCATTTTGTTTTTTCCCAGCCGGCCCGGCAGCAACTCTTGAGCAATGAGTTCATGTCTGAGCTCAGGAAAGCACTACTGGCAGATGATCAGCGTTCAGCAGAACTGCTGATAAAAGATCACAGGCTTTTTGTAAAGCCCTTTGTGAACGATCTTATTACAGAGTGCATATACAACGAAATTAAAGGAAAAACAAAGGAAGCTTATCAGGTTCAATTGACAGCACAAAAGGCTGCAAAGATCTTTGAAAGCATCTTTGGTGAAAAAAGCCTGTCAATTGGTGTTAATTATTTAACAGTGTGGTCGAAAGAACAGAAAAAAACCAAGCTGATTGCAGATAGTTTGTATCTGCTTGGAACAGGATTTCGGGGAAAAGATCCTGGTAAGGCTGAAAAATATCATCAACAGGCATTAAATGCATATGGGATGATTGGAGATGAGAGAGGAGAAGCAGAAGTTCTGGGTGGCCTGGGTCTTATATATTGGGGATTGGATCCTCAGAAATGCCTGGTATACTACCGGGACGCACTCAAGATGAGAGAAAAGGTTGACGACAGACAACTGATTGGAAATACTTTAAACAGCTTAGGATCAGTACAAGTTGAGTTCTTTCACAACTACCCTCAGGCAATATCGTGGTATGAAATGGCTGAAATTATCAGAGAGGAAATAGGAGATATGCCGAATTTGCAAAGAACAAGAACTTATAAAGCTAACGCTTATTATAAAACTGGTTCTGACCTTAACAATGAAGGCAGGTATTACGAATCGCTTGAACAATATGAAAAAGCTCTGCAGATTTACCGGGAAATAAATGATGCAATTGGTTTTGGAGAGGCCTTAAACCAGATGGGTTTTGTCTATTCAAGGCTGGGAGATTATAACACAGCTGTTGAAAAGCTGACACAAGCCGTGCAAATCATGATCGAAGAAAATGATTCCCTGGGTCTTGCAGGGGTCTACAATCACTTTGGAATTGTATTGCAGATGGCAGGAAGGATTGAAAAAGCAAAGGAATATTATTTAAATTCTCTGAATATATACGAGAACCAGGAAGATCTGTCCGGTCAACTCCCCATCCTGAGCAAT
>DCVC01000170.1:486-1268 GCA_002328625.1 Bacteroidales bacterium UBA2198 | reverse complement strand
CAGACGATAATCGGAAGACTCGATGAAGCAAAGGCAAATTATGAATCCGGTCTCAAGACTTTACAATCAACACATAATCCTGACCTCAAATGGAGATTGGTGGCAGGATTGGCTGAGAACTATGAACGAAGGGGTGATTATGAAAAAGCTGTTGAATTAAATGATTCTGCTCTTATTATTCTTGAAGGAATAAGGAACACCATAAAAAATGAGGAGTTGAAAGTCAGTTATATGGCAAGGGAACGTTTTGCTTTTGAGGATATAATCAATCTGCTGGCCATGCTCCACGGGAAAGACGACACAAAAGGTTATGACCTTCGGGCATTCCATTATGCAGAGCGCTGCAAGTCGCGGGTATTGCTGGATCTTCTCTCACGATCTTTTTCAGGAGCTAATGATGCTCAATATAGCGCCATGAAATACTCGGCACCCGTTTCATCCGAAGAAGTTCAGTCTCTGTGTAAAGATAAAAACAGTGTCATTTTGGAATATTCGGTTGGTGACAGCAGTTCATGTCTCTGGGTCATTACAGGTTCAGATTTTCGAATATTCAGTCTTCCTGGTCGAAAAACACTTCAGGAGCAGGTTGAGACAATAAGGTTTGCCCTTCTGGATCCGGAATTAAGCGATAAAGCGTTTTTTGTAAGGGCCGGGCTCTCCCTGTATGAACGTTTAATTAAGCCGGCTGAATCATACCTCTCTAAAAAGAGCAAGCTGGTAATTATTCCAGATGGAGTCTTAAACTATCTGCCATTTGAAGTATTATTGACTGAAACCACCGA
>DCVC01000170.1:0-422 GCA_002328625.1 Bacteroidales bacterium UBA2198 | reverse complement strand
TTAAACAAGGAGGCAACTGAAGAGAATGTGAAACGGGAAGGTGAATTGAAGAAATACAATTATTTACATTTTGCAACACATGGGTTTATTAATGAGGACAAACCCGATTTAAGCTCACTTGTCCTGTGTCAGCAAAACAGATCCGGAGAGGATGGATTATTACAAGCCCAAGAAATATTTAACCTTAAGCTGAATGCTGATCTGGTCGTTTTATCGGCCTGTCAGACAGGTTTGGGGAAACTGGTACGCGGAGAGGGCATTGTGGGCCTTACGCGTGCTTTTATGTATGCCGGAACGCCTTCTGTTCTGGTCAGTTTATGGAGTGTGTCGGATATCTCCACTGCAATTCTGATGGGGGAGTTTTATAAATATCTGATCAAAAATAAACTATGTAGGACTGATGCTTTGAGAAAAGCACAACT
>DCVC01000249.1 GCA_002328625.1 Bacteroidales bacterium UBA2198 | reverse complement strand
AACCTATTACCACCTTTTTCTTCACTCCGCAAAGTTAACAATTTCTTCCCCATACCCCACACCCCATGCCTCACACCCCAAACCTCCCACTCCAATAATGATGTTGATAAGTTTGCAATTGAACTGCTAGTCANNAGTAGATCAAAATTGGTAACTTTAAACAGTCATGGGAGCAGGAACTTTAACCATATACAGTGCTTCTGCGGGTTCAGGAAAGACATTCAAACTCGCCGGCGTCTACCTTGAAAATGTCTTTAAATCCAGATTCAATTACAGGAAAATCCTTGCTGTAACTTTTACAAATAAAGCAACAGCAGAGATGAAGAGCAGAATTCTGGAACAGCTCTATATCCTTTCACGGGGTGAGCCTTCAGAATATTTGAAAGAACTGATTGAGAAAACAGGCAGATCAGAAGAATGGATTAGGAAAGAAGCAGGAGAGGTATTGCATTCTGTCTTGCACGATTTTTCACGTTTTTCAGTCAGCACTATTGACAGTTTTTTCCAGAAGATACTGAGATCATTTACAAAAGAGGCAGGTCTTTATTCAGGATTTAATGTGGAAATTGACCACAGTATGGTTCTTTCATCAGCAGTCGATGAAATGATTGCATCAGCTGCAGATTATGAGTTATTGAAAAACTGGTTAACAAAGTTTACCAGATCGAATATTGAGGACGAAAAGGGATGGAATCTTAAGAGTGAGATCCTGAAACTTGCCGAAGAACTGTTCAGGGAAAAATTTAAGCTGCTGACAACTGATGAGAAAAAAGTCCTTGAGGATAAAGAATACCTCTCGTCTTACATAGATGAGATGAGGTCTGTTTCATACTCATTTGAGAAACAATTGATCACATATGGGGAAAGATGTATGGAAATATTTTCCGGATACGGACTTACTGATGAAATGTTTTTTCAGAAAGGAAAGGGAATACCTTCATTTATCAGGAGTATTGCCTCTGGCGATATTAAAGCCCCTAATGCCTATGTCCGGAAAATTGAAAGCGACCCTCCCAAATGGCATACAGGCATAATATCTCCCCGACTTGATGCAGCTTTAAAGGGAGGACTGGATAATGCCGTCAGGGAGGCTCTTGGTTATTATGACAGAAATATTAAATCGTATAAAAGTGTAATTGCAATACTCTCGAATATCTATTCACTTGGCATACTTTCAGATGTTCTTGACAAAATCCATCATATTACAACAAATGAAAATATTTTTCTGCTTTCTGATGCAGGAGAGGTGTTGAGACTTATTACAGGAAGTGACCAGACTTCTTTCATCTATGAAAAGACGGGTAACAGGTATGAGAATTACATGATTGATGAGTTTCAGGACACCTCGCAAATACAATGGGAGAATTTCCGCATCCTGATTGAAGACAGTATGGCCGGGGGTAATGACAACCTGGTGGTCGGTGATATCAAACAATCAATCTACAGATGGAGAAACAGCGACTGGAACATCCTTATTAATCTGCTGAAACAGGTTGATAACCACCGATTAATCCAAAAACCACTCACTACAAATTTCAGAAGCTGCTCCAACATTATTCAATTCAATAACACCCTTTTTTCGATCATACCGAGAATGATTGACTCTGAATTGTCAGAAGAAAACAATCCACTGATTTTCAGTGAAATCTATTCGGAAGCCGCACAGAATAATCCACCTGATAATAAAGGCGGATATGTCAGAATTGAATTCGTGGAAGATAGTGAAGAACAGAAATGGAATGAAATTATACTTCAGCGATTACCCTCTGTCATCGAAAACCTCCAGGACAAAGGTTATAATCCTTCTGATATCGGTATTATCGTACGGGATAACAGGGAGGGAGCAAAGATCATGATGAGGATGATCGATTATGCCAACAGAGTCGATTTTGAGAAAAAGAGATCTTATAACTACTCTATTATATCAAATGATTCTCTCTTATTGGCTAATTCTTATGTTATCAGCTTTATTGTTGCCGTATTATCAGTTTTGGATAATCCTGGAGATATGATAAACAGAGCTGCCATGCTAAGATTCTTTCTCCTTTCAACAGGAGATGAAGATGCCGGGAAAATGTTTCTTGAAAGCAATTCACTCATTGAGAGATCACAGAACTACTTTCCTGAAGGATATGAGTTATTTCTTAATAGCGCCAGACAATTGCCTCTCTTTGAGATAACAGAGGGCATTGTCAGGTTTTTCGGGCTTGGGAAACAACCCTGGAACTTAGCCTATCTGAGTACTTTTCAGGATCTGGTACTGAACTTTTCAGTCAGTAAAACTGCAGGACTGCAATCATTTCTTGAATGGTGGGAATCAGAGGGAATTAAGAAATCAGTTATTCTTCCTGAACAACAGAATGCCATCAAAGTCCTCACAATCCATAAATCGAAAGGTTTGGAATTTAATGCCGTAATACTTCCTTTCCTTTCATGGAACCTTGATCACAAATCCTTTTATCAGCCTCTGTTGTGGGTTAAACCTCAGGAGTACCCATTCAATAAAATTGGAATAGTACCTGTAAAATATAAACAACAACTTCTTGAAACAATATTTGATTTACAATACAGGGAAGAAAGAGCCTGTTCGTTTCTCGACAACCTGAACCTGTTATATGTTGCCATGACAAGAGCAAGGCATGTGCTTTATGGTTTTGCTCCTTATTCACAAAAGAATAAAAACTCGATTGCCTCTGTTATAAGGAATGCAGTTGAATCGGACATCACTGTTACCGGAACACAATGTATCTCAATGAATGATTTTTATAATAGGGAAAAGCATGTTGTTGAAATAGGAGAGATCACTCAAAATCGTGCAAAAGTATCTGAAGGTAAATCTTTTACAACACACGATTATTTTGTAAGTGATAAGGTTGCTTCGATTAAGCTTAAACTCCGGGGCGAGGATTATTTTTCCTTATCAGACAGTTCAGCCAGAGAAAAAATCAATTACGGAATTCTGATGCATGAAATTTTTGCTGGAATTAAAACACGCGATGATATTTCCTCTTCTGTAAATAAACTGGTCCTTGAGGGCCGGTTGCCTCAGAACAGAGCCGCGGAGCTTGAAGAAAGAATAACTTCACTGGTATGTGACAGAAATGTTTCTGAATGGTTTCGACCGGGGATTAATGTGATAACTGAAACAGAAATACTAATGCCATCTGGCAATACACGGAGACCCGACAGAATTATTTTTAAAGATAATGGAATTATAATTATCGATTTTAAGTTCGGCGATGAGAATCCGGATCATAAATTCCAGATTAACCACTATCGCCGGCTTTTAACTGAAATGGGATTTCTTAATATTGAGGCGTTTATCTGGTATGTGGATAAGAACAAGATTATTTCTTACTAAATGTCAGAAAAACAAAACGAAATAAACGGCTTTCCATGGGGGCATAAACGAAGATTCAATGCTTTTCCCGATTATTTCAGGAAAATCTTTGGTGCCAGGATTCAGAAGGTGTCGATTGATGCAGGTTTTACCTGCCCTAACCGTGATGGTACAAAAAGTTTGGGAGGCTGTACGTACTGCAATAACAGAGCTTTCAATCCATCTTACTGTAATCCTGAGAAGTCAATCACACAGCAGATAGAAGAAGGTATACTATTCCACAGGAAGAGATACAAGGAAGCAGTCTCATATCTTGCCTATTTCCAGGCATATTCTAATACATATGCTCCTCTGGAGAATCTTGAAAAATACTATGCAGAAGCTTTGAATTTTCCTGGTGTGGTAGGTCTGGTGATAGGAACAAGACCTGATTGCATCGACAATGAAAAACTTAAATTTCTGAAAAAACTATCAGAGTCCTTTTATATTTCTGTCGAATATGGGATTGAATCGTGCTATAACAAAACATTGAAAAGGATAAACAGGGCACACACTTTCGAAGAAGCCGTTGAAGCTCTTGAGGCAACTGCAAAAATGGGAATTAATACCGGTGCTCACTTCATTTTTGGCTTACCCGGTGAAACAAAGGAGGAGATGCTTAATGAGGCTGCGATCATTTCAAACCTGCCCCTTAATACAGTAAAATTTCATCAGCTTCAAATAATTAAAGGAACCCCAATGGAGGCGGAGTTTATTAAAAACCCTGACGATTTTACACTTTTTTCTTTGGAAGAATATCTTGACTTCTTCGCGTCTTTTTTGGAAAGACTTAATCCTGAAATTGTGGTTGAGAGGTTTACTGGTGAAGCTCCGCCAAGATATCTTTCACAATTGGTATGGGGAAAAAAACGGACAGATCAATTAGTGGAACTGATTGAAAAACATCTTGTTAACCTTAACACCTGGCAGGGCAGATTGTATCCATATAAAACCACTGCTTAATACGGAATGAAGATAACCTTTATGTGAAACATAATTAGGAACATGGAATATTTCCTGGAAAGAATATCAAAATCACTTCTTACTGAGTTTGGAAATAACCTTAACAGGCATTGTCTTGTTTTTCCCAGCAGAAGGGCAGGTTTATATTTCAAGAAATACCTTGCTGACGGAATAAGCAAACCGGTATGGGTGCCTTCAATTATGACTGTAAATGAACTTTTCAGGTCTTTTTCAGATCTGCAAATAGCTGAAAATGAACTGTTGCTTTTTAAACTTTATAAGGTTTACCGGGCTATAGCAAAAGTTCCTGAAAGTTTTGATGAGTTTTATTTTTGGGGTGAAACTCTGGTAAATGACTTTGACGATGTGGACAAATACCTTGCAGATGCCTCACTTCTTTTCCGTAATATAAAAGATGTCAAACTTATTGATCTGCAATTTGGAGGGCTCACCGAAGAACAGATTGAAATAATCAAAAGATTCTGGACCAATATTAACCCTGATAAGCTTACAAATGAAAAAGATAACTTTCTGAAGATGTGGGCGCTTCTTTCCGATCTCTATACTGGTTTCAGGGACCTCCTCAGAAAAGAGAACCTGGCCTATGAAGGAATGATTTTCAGGGATCTCGCAGAGAATGCCGAGGCTGGTGTAAAGATTGAAATAGAATGGGATATGTTGCATTTTATCGGTTTCAATGCCTTGAACAACTGCGAGAAGAAGATCATGGCTCATTTCAGGAGTGAAGGCAAAGCCAGATTCTACTGGGATTATGATCACTCATTCGCTCCATCAGGAAAATTAAGCTCAGCAGGATTCTTTATGAGCAGTAACCTTAAGAGTTTTGGAGATGATATGCCACCTGACTGGAACCATGACACAATCTTCTCTTCCAGGGTTTCACAGGTAAACCGAAGGATAATCAGTACGTCATCAGATGTTTCACAGGTGAAGCTTATCTCACGGTTAATTGCAGATATCCCTGACCTTTCCATTCAGAATGCTCATCATACAGCAGTTGTGCTGGCAGATGAAAACCTCTTGATACCGGCACTGACAAGCCTTCCAGAAAATATTGGAGATATAAATATCACAATGGGGTATCCTCTTTGTCAGACATCGGTTTATACTCTTATCAGTAATATTCTGGTTCTTCAGAGAAATGCCAGGTGTGTAGGAAATACTGCTTATTTCAATCATGGAGATGTGATGAGAATTCTTAAGAATGGATTGATCGCAGTTCTAATGAATGATGAAGAAAATAAGCTGATAAATGAGATCATTCAGGCAAATATGGTAATGGTTCCATCAGTCTTGTTCGAACAATCCAATCTTCTATCCCCTCTGTTTACGGTAATTAAAACTCCTCATTCTTTAGCTGTATATATGAGGGAAATTCTAATCCGGATAGCAGAAAAACTGGTTCCTGACAATCATGAAGATACGGAACCTGAATTAGCAGAGAAAATCCTGAAAGAATTCATTTACAGAGTATTGATGTCAATAAACAGGCTCGATGCCATTACCGGGGATCCTGAAATCAGTTTTACCAAAGAAACCTATATGAGAATACTTGACAGGATTCTGAGAAGCCAGTCTGTACCATTCTCAGGGGAGCCCTTGTCGGGAATTCAGATTATGGGTATCCTTGAAACCCGTGCACTTGATTTCAGGAATCTGATAATGTTATCAGTAAATGAAGGTATAATACCTGCAATTTCTGCAGGATCATCATTTATTCCATACAATCTCAGGGTCTCATTTGGCCTTCCGGATATCAGTCACCAGGAGTCAGTATATGCATATCATTTTTTTCGTCTTCTACAGAGAGCTGAAAATGTGACATTTATGTATAATTCAAATTCTGAAGGATTGCGCACTGGTGAAATGAGCAGGTTTCTTTTTCAGATGAAATTTGATCCCGCTCTGAAGCCGGATATCCAAAGCCTTGAATTCAGAATATCATCTCAAAACTTGCTGCAGGGTAAAATAATGAGAACGGAAGAGCACATGAAACGCATACTTTCCCTCTACAATGATACCAGGGAAGGCAGAATATTATCTCCCACTGCGATCAACACATGGTTAAGTTGCAGGATGCGGTTTTATTATCGTTATGTGAACGGTCTTAAAGAAGTGGATAGAGTTGCACCTGATATTGATCCGGCGATGCTTGGAAGCATGCTTCATGAAGTGATGAAAAATCTCTACATGGGATTTATCGGAAGCGAGCTTTCCACAAATAAAATCGATATGCTGATTGTAAACGACATAATGCTGGAAAATATCATCAATAATGCAGTCATTGAAATTTTTAAAGCTGGAGAAGAGAGAATACAAAGCGGTAAAGAGCTGATTATTAAGGAAGTATTAAAAACATATGTTCTCAGGATATTAAAGACCGACAGGAGAATCGCACCATTTAACTTGCTTGAGATTGAGAAATCCTATACCTTCCGTCTCCCCGTGGTTAGCAATGATAAGCAAATCGGGATATTAATAGGAGGAGATATTGACCGGATTGACAGAATTGAGGAAACAATAAGGATTGTTGATTACAAGACTGGCAGTGTAAATGATAAGATTAACTCATTAGAGAGTCTTTTCGAAGATGACAGAAGCAAGGAACTTGATGCCTGGCTCCAGACTCTGGTATATTGTGAAACTTATGTTTCAAAACATCCCGACGCTGTCGTTTGGCCAACAATATACAGGATTAAAGAATCAGACGTAAAGGTGCTGTCTGACAAACTAAGGATTAAAGAGGGGAAAAATGATTTGATAATTGAAGATTATAAGAGTATCAGGAGAGAGTTTCTTTCATTGCTTTCAGGTACTATTGAAAAAATATTCAGCAACGATGAGCCTTTCATCATGACTGATGCATTGATAAAATGCAGTTATTGTCCGTTCAAAGGGTTATGCATGAGATAACCTGTTGTAACTACCGACTATTTTTCTCCATATCGCGCTGAAGGGCAGCCATTTTAATGGCTGCTACTGCAGCTTCAATACCTTTGTTTCCAAGCTTTCCGCCAGCTCTGGCTTTTGCCTGATCGAGGTTATCTGTTGTAAGAACTCCAAAAATAAATGGTATATTATACTCAAGATTCAGCTGAGTTATGCCCTGTGTTACTCCCTGGCAAATATATGTGAAATGAGGCGTCTCTCCCTGAACAATGCTACCAATGCATATTATTGCATCTGTGTCATCATACTCAGCAATGAATTGTGCTCCAAGAGGAAGCTCAAAACTGCCCGGTACATGTTTAATTATAATATTTTTATCAGAGGCTCCGTGTTTTCTCAGTGTACTTACAGCACCTTCCAGCAAGGCACCGGTAATTTCACTGTTCCAGTCAGAGACTACAATCCCGAATCGCATTTCTCTGGCGTCCGGAATAGTGTCAGAATCATAATCCGAGAGATTGACTGTACTCATTTATTTTATTAGTAGTTTCACCCTTGCAATATGTTTTTCAACAGTATTTCCTTCAGTGCTTTCAGGGTATTCACTATGTATTCTTTCATATAGTTTCAGGGCATCAGGATAATTACCCCCTGCCTCATATAATTCAGCGGCTTTCATAAGAAACAGAGGAGAATTAAAAGAGTTGGATGCAAAATCAGCAGCTTCGAGATACTTTTGGATGGCTTTTTCAATTTCACCCATTTCAACATATGCGTCACCTGTTGCTCCTGTAGCCAGCGATCCTATTAGTTTATCCTTTTTCGAGTACTTATTCAGAAAATTAATGGCTTCCTGATATTCACCAAGATGAAGGTAACAAATACCAGCCCCATAGCGTGCAAGATTACCTACTCTTGTGAATTTGTAGTCTTTTGTAATATCAAGAAATCCAAGGTAATTTCCATCACCATTAAGCGCAAGTCTTATTGAGTCCATCTCAAGGTACCTTTCGGCCTGGTAAATCTGTGCCTGTGCTTCATCATTTCTTTTGCCCAGATAGAATTTAGTAAGCCAGAAGAGGGCAACTACAGCAACAACTATTCCCAATCCGGTTAATAATGTTTTATAATTCTCCTCAAGGAATTGCTCTGTCTTTGTTAATGTTTGCTCAACATTTTGCAATCCCTGCGGTTTTTCGTCCTTCTTCTTTTTTGCCATAACAGTTTATGCTTAAAACACTTGTAAATTTAACTCCGCAAAAGTAGTCGTTTTAAAACAATTAAAAAATAAATACTTAAAAAAACATTTGATATGCTTCTGTCTGATATCAAGTTGATTATCAATTAACTGATTTTGAAGGACCTCTGTGCAAATCTTTTCTTAACTTTACACCATTACACCATTGAACATTCATGCCATTTCACATGTATCTGAAAAAACTATCACTCACAAGCTTTAAGAACTATGAACAGGCTGATCTTGAATTTTCTCCGAAGATTAATTGTTTTGTAGGAAACAATGGAGTGGGAAAAACCAATATCCTTGATGCAATTCATTATCTGTCGCTGACAAAGAGCTTTTTCAACAATATTGACAGTGTAAATATCAGACATAATGATGAATATTTCATTATACATGGATCTTTTATCAAAGATGGAGAAGAAGACAACATTTTCTGTTCATTTCATAAACAAAAACAGAAAATCCTTAAAAGAAACGGGAAAGAGTACCAGCGCCTTTCAGATCATGTTGGAAAATATCCGGTTGTAATGATTTCTCCCGCCGATAGTGCACTCATAAGTGAAGGGAGTGAGGAACGAAGAAAATTCCTGAACAAAATAATAAGTCAGTATAATTCAGCCTATCTTGATTCTGCACTCAAGTATAATAAAGCTCTTCAGCAAAGAAATATGCTCCTGAAGGATTTCAAGGCTGCAGGCAATTTTAATTATGATCTTCTGTCAATATGGGATTCCCAGCTGGTGAAATACGGTAATTTTGTTTTTCATGAGAGAAATGTGCTGGTGAATGAGCTTATTCCTGTATTTCAGGAATATTATTCCTTTATTTCCAATGAAAAAGAAAATGTCAGGCTTGAATACCGTTCTCATTTGAATGATAGTGACTTCGACGTGGCTCTTAAGGGAGCTGTCAACAAGGACAGGATCCTTGAGTACACAACCGTGGGAATTCACAAAGATGATCTCGTTTTCGAACTGAACGGCTTCTCAGCAAAATCTCTGGGATCACAGGGTCAACAGAAATCTTACCTGGTAGCCCTTAAGCTTGCTAAGTTTGATTATATAAAACGGAAGGCAGGTTTCCCCCCAATCTTGTTACTCGACGATATCTTCGATAAATTTGATGCAGAAAGAGTTGAGCAGATAATACGTCTTGTGGGAAATCACAGGTTTGGACAAATATTCATTACTGACACACATCAAAGCAAGCTCCAGGATATCCTGGCTTCATTGGAAACAGACTATAAACTCTTCAGAATAGGGGAAAAAGGAATTGAGGAAATAATACAAAATGGAATAGTAAAGAAATGAGGCGAAGCAAGACCATATCACTGGCTGAGGCATTAAAGGATTATATCCGTGAGATGAATATGGAGGAGAAACTTATTGAAGTAAATCTTGTTAATTCATGGGAAGAATTGGTCGGGAAAGCAATATCTGCAAGAACAACCAGAATTTATATCAAAGAAAATACTCTTTATATTCATCTTAATTCTTCAGTAGTCAGGAACGAATTACTTATGCTGAGAGAGGTACTCATGGAAAAACTTAATGAAAAAGCCGGCTTTGAAATAATAAAGGGAATCGTCGTTCGATAGGTCAGTCTCTATCCTGACTTATACCAGTGAATCGTTATACTTTTTTGTCTTTTTGCCTTTAACTAATCCTATACTCCTTTCCCGAAATCCTGATTGTTTTACTGAAATTCTTTTGAGATTTGAACTGGAAATCATTTCTGTTGGAATGCAGAATGACTTTCCTGTTATCTATTTCAATAACTAACTCAGAAGAGCTGTCATGTTGCATTATAAAGTCAGCCAGCAGTATAGCTTTTTCAATTCCGTCGCCGCGTTTGAAGTTCCATACTTCGTCAGGCAGGGCCAGTCTGCTGTTATCATAAATTGATTGGTCAGGCATTTCTGAAAGAATTTTATATACCTCACTATTTGCTTTACCGGTAAGATCGGTAAAGCAGACCGGATTTCTTTCAACAGAAGCTTTTACAAAAGGCAGCCAGTCAATTTTATCCATCTGCCTGTAAACATAAAGAGTAAGCCCGGCAAGCTCCGATTTATCGGCAAACCTGTTTATTTCACCGACAATATTATCACGAGTGTGATCTGTGGAAATATTTGGTATTAAGGTGGTTATGTAGTTTTTTTCAGATGATGGTATTTTGGGATTTATAAATATGAAATCGCTAAGCTCGGAAAACATTTGGCTGATAAGCTCCCCAGGTATCTCCCCGGAATGCTTAAGGAACTCTAGTTCAACGTCTTTGAGATTTTTTCCAGTACAATTACATAAAATTTCTTCAATGTCATTCAAGATTATTTTTCCCTGAATAGAACTAAGTTGAAACTCATCACAATCAATTTCTTTAAGCAGCAGATTTTTGGTTTCATTGGAAAGATTATATCTGCTTGAATGTTCATATTCAAACATCTTCTCCAGTGCAATAAACCTCTCAATACCTGAACATTCCCATCTGTATTGAAAGAGTTTTTTGTATTTCGATTTAAACCTGAGAAAGTTCATGAAAACTGCATCAGTCAGCTCCGTAAAAAGAAATTCCCTGAGTTTAGCTGAAAAGAAATCATAAGCATCTTTATTTATTGTGGCATTTTCATAAAGGATATGTACATGGCCTGAGATATGTGATACAATTGTAACTTTTTCATTTTCAAGAGCTCTTCTTGCTTTTTCAGAAAGAGAAGTTCCATTGTACCACATTTTTTTTGTGACAATTCTTCTGTTATTTGTGATTAAACCCTCTTTTTCTGTAATAAAATCCTGTGAATGAAGAGGAGTAGCAATAAGGAAGATCTTTTCAAGGGGTACTTTCCCAATAATAAACATTGCAGCGGCGTAGAGCGTTGACAATGAAACACATTCTCCAGCTCCTGAAATAAAATTATCCTTGTATCTGAAAGCTGTCATTGCTTCCACGGTTTCTGTTTTCCAGTATGGAATTATATCTGAATTATATTTATCAAGTCCAAAATGCTTTCGGATATCAATATCGAAATAATACTTGTCCCCTTCATAGCCAAATAGGGCATTGGACTGTTTTAATAGTTCCATATCAAAGAAACCCACGAACCTTTCAAATTCTTTGCTTTTTGTTGTCAAACCCCATGTTGAAAGGTCAAGATTAAAAATATAATTATGAATTATATACTGTTTTATCCTGTTTGCCTTGTACGTAAAGCTCTTTTTATCAATATCTTTAAACCAGGGATCCTCTCTCCATTTCCAGATTATGGGCGACATTATATTTGCCAGAACAAGCGGGTACAACAGCTCAGGAAAGATAAATATCTCCATGTCCGAGAGAGTAAATGCAGAAGAATATTTTTCCAGTGTTTTTTGGTCCGAAAAATCAGGTGTCATGTATGAATCCATCATCTTATTTAAAATAGTGCAAAACTAATAACACAAAACGATATTTAATGTTTTGCAGTAAAAAAGTGATAAGATAAAATCACTAAAACCTGTCTTTTTCGGGGAAAAAAAAGTTCGCTTCGCGGTGGGCATTCTCAACAGTATCGGAACCGTGTACAGCATTCATCTGTACCGAAACGGCAAAAGTCTTTCTGATCGTTCCCTGCTCTGCTTTACTGGGATCAGTAGCACCGATAAGTTTTCTGAACTCCTCGACGGCATTTTCACGTTTTAATAACATAACAATAACCGGGCCGGAAATCATAAATTCTATAAGGCTTTCGAAAAAGGGTTTTCCTTTGTGAACAACATAAAACGATTCTGCCTGCTGTTGCGTCATACGGACCATTCTCATGGCAGATATCTCAAATCCTCCTTCGTTTATCATTGAAAGTATCGGACCAGCTTTTCCTGTCCTTACAGCATTTGGTTTTATTATTGAAAAAGTAAAATCACCCGTCATACGCACTTTATTTTATTGATTTTAAACTCAAAATCTGTCTTCAGGAATATTTTCTATCTTTACCAACTTAATTTTTATTAGTAAAAATGTGTTAGACTTATCCAAATATACAAAAGAATTATCGAAACTTTTCTCAATATCAGAGAATATATTACTGATTTGCCACATCAATCCTGACGGTGATGCCATTGGATCTCAATTAGCTCTATATCAATATCTTAAAACTTTAGGAAAAGATGCTGCCATGCTTTCACCTAACAATTTGCAGGAATTCCTCAAATGGCTGGATGGAGCCGATAAGATTAAGGTTTTTATAAGAAACAGAAAAAAGGCAATTGATCTGATTAAGGAAGCGGACCTGATAGTTATGATCGATTTCAACCAGGCCAGCAGACTGGGAGAAGCTGAAAAATATGTTGTTAAAGCTGATGCAAAAAAAGTAATTATTGACCACCACCTTGATCCTCATGATTTTGCAGATTTAATAATATCTGACCCGTCTCAGTGTTCAACTGCTGAACTGGTGAATGACATAGTCAACATCATGATTGGAGGGCCATTTATTAACAAATCCTATGCTGAATCTCTTTATGTGGGGATTATAACTGACACGGGCAACTTTGAACATGGAGCCTTTTCGGGAAAAACATTCAGGATGGTTGCAGACCTTCTGGATTACGGAATCGATAAGGAGAAAATATACAATCTGATATATAATAATTTCTCTGCTGACCGTATGAGACTGATGGGATTGGCACTGAATGAAAGAATGACTGTATTGCCTGACCTTATGAGTGCCTATATTTATCTGACAAAAGAAGATTTGAATAATTACAACAATGTGAAGGGAGATACAGAAGGCTTTGTGAATCTTCCACTCTCGATCAAAGGCATTAATTTCTCCACACTCTTTATCGAAAAGGATAATTTCGTGAAGCTTTCATTCCGGTCGAAAGGGCAATTTCCTGTGAATGAATTTGCAGCAAGGTACTTTGCAGGAGGAGGACACCTCAACGCCTCAGGAGGAGAGTATTATGATACTCTTGAAAATACAATTTCTTATTTCCTGAAAGTTTTAAATGATAATATAGGAAAATTGAAGCATGAGGAATAATTCCATCAAATTACAATACTTTTTCATTCTCATTCTTATATGTTTTGGTTGCGGATGCAATAATAGACAGAATAAGAGCGTTTCAGTCCTAAAACCGGGTAAAGATGAAATGGCTGAGCTTAACAGGTACCTGGTACAGAAAGACAGGGAGATCATTGAAAATTACGCGGAACGTAAAAATCTGAATATGGCTGAATCACGTGCGGGTCTGTGGTATATGATTATCAATGAGGGTTCCGGAGATTATTTTGCAGATAACGACAGGGTTGTTATGGAATATGATTGTTCGTTGTTGGATGGAACTCTTTGTTATTCATCAGAGAGTCTTGGGCCTAAGGAGATTATCCTTGGGAAAACCGAAATTGAACAGGGTCTTAATGAAGGTCTCAGAATGTTAAAACCAGGAGGGCAGGCAATTTTCATAATTCCTCCATTTTTAGCTTACGGCCTTATCGGTGACGGAGAAAAAATACCATCAAGATCTGTTATTGTATATTCTGTTAAGATTATGAAGAACATTGAAATGGAATGATTTTTGAAGTGAAATAAAAAATCCTGACTTATGATACGGAAATATAATCAATTGTTGTGTACTCTATCGATAACCCTTTTAATGGTGCTTATTGTCTCATGTGATCCCAGCGCAAAGTACGAACGCGAAGAAGAAACTAAAATACAGAATTACCTGAACGCTAATCCATCCCAGAATTTTGAACTGAAGCCCAGCGGATTATATTACCTTGATGTGGTAGTAGGTACGGGGTTAACTCCCCAGAATCTTGATACTGCTTATGTCTGGTACACAATCAAATTTCTTGACGGGCAGGTGTGGGATACAAATGTAGGAACCACTGATACTCTGAGATTCCTTGTCAATGCAGGGGTCTATCCGGCGGGATTTGAAGAAGGGGTCTCATATATGAAAGAAGGGGGGAAGGCTTTGCTGCTTACACCATCCAAGCTTGCTTATGGAGCTGCAGGGTCTTACTACATTCCCGGTTACACACCACTTCTTTTTGACGTTGAGCTTATAAAGATCAAGCCCAGGAAATAACCTATTGAAGGACAAAGATCACAAGCTTATGGTCAATAACCGGCATATTTCTTTTCCATTCCGATATTTTCATTGTTCTTATCCATTCGGTAGTAAGAGTAATGTCTGCGGCAATACATAGTTTTGTTTCATTATGACAGGCTTCCACTATTGATTCAAGCATACTCTGGCTGCGGTAAGGTGTTTCCATGAATATCTGTGCATAACCCTTACTGGCGCTTCTCTCAAGCTCTCTTAACCTTGAGGCTCTTTCTTCATGCTTGATTGGTAAATATCCATTAAACGAAAAATTCTGTCCGTTCAGACCAGATGCAATAAGAGCCAGTATAATTGATGAGGGTCCTGAAAGAGGAGTCACAGTTATGTTCTTCTCATGAGCAAGCAAAATGATTTTTGAACCAGGATCCGCTATTCCCGGTAAACCTGCTTCACTCATTATTCCCATGTTTAATCCTTTTGACACAGGGTCAAGATAATGAGTGATCTCATTATCGCTGGTGTGTTCGTTAAGTTCATAGAATACTGTATCGTTGATAGGGAAAGATTTGTCAATAAGCCTCAGGTACCTTCTTGCACTCCTCAGGTCTTCAACAATAAAATGTCTGAGCGATGCAGTTAAAACTATTACCTTCTCTGGAATAACACTTAATAAATCCTCACCTCCAAGAGTAACCGGTATTAAATAAATCATGCCTGCCACGCCATATTCTATTAGTTATTGTAAATATAAGCATTTCACAGCAAAACAAAATCCTTCCCATTTGTTGCCAGTTATCTTATTTTGATATAGGTTTGTTCTGAAATTGTTTAATTGTGAAAATTACATTTTTAGGCACCGGTACGTCACAGGGAGTTCCTGTAATAGCGTGTGAATGCGAAACATGTCTTTCAGAAGATTATCGGGATAAAAGACTCAGGACTTCACTTCTTCTTGAAACCGACAATACTATACTTCTATTTGATGCCGGACCCGATTTTCGCCAGCAGATGCTCAGAGAGAATGTTAAAAGGCTTGACGCTATTATACTTACACATGAGCACAAAGATCACATCTCAGGTATGGATGATGTCAGGGCTTTTAACTACAAAAGCCAGGATGCCATTGATATTTTTGCCGAAGAAAGAGTTCAGAAAGCTGTAAAGAAAGAATACTCATATGTCTTTGCAGAATATCAGTATCCCGGTATTCCCAAAATGAGCCTCAATTCAATACCTGAGCATGGTTTCAATATCAATAACCTTCAAATAACACCAATCAGGGTATTTCATTATCGCCTTCCGATATATGGATTCAGG